>JANMTJ010000382.1:0-26651 GCA_031390295.1 Oleiharenicola sp. | reverse complement strand
GGACGCGCTTGAATTGATCGGACCGCCAAGAAACCCGTCCAGAGGCCGGGTTCCACCTTGGCCCACCACGCAGGGCACAAAAAACCCGCGGGGTGAGCCGCGGGCTGGGGTCTGTCCTCTGTCTTCTGTTCTCTGTTGTCTGGTTCAGGCCCGGCCGAGGTAGGAACCGTCGGCGGTGCTGACCTTGATCAGTTCGCCGGACTTGATGAAGAGCGGCACCTGGACCACCAGGCCGGTCTCGCAGGTGGCGGGCTTCTGCACGTTGCTGGCGGTGTCACCCTTGATGCCCTCGGAACTCTCGGTGATCTTGAGCGTGACGGAGGAGGGGATGTCGATGGTGACCGGCACGTCGTTGATGAAGAGCACGTCGGCCTTGCCGTTGGGCACGAGGTAGTACTTGGACTCGCCGATCATGGCGGCGCTGATCTCAAAGGTCTCGAAGGTCTCCGGGTCCATGAAGGAGAAGGTGTCGCGATCGGCGTAGCTGAACTCGAGGGTGCGGCGATCAGTGGAGAGGACATCGACGTGGTCGGGCGAGTTGAAACGCTGTTCGAGCGACTTGCCGTAGCGCAGATTGCGCATCTTCACCTGCACGAAGGCGCGGAGGTTGCCCGGCGTGCGGTGCTGGGTCTCCATGATGAGATGCGGTTCACCGTTGAAAGTGATGACTTGGCCTTTGCGGAGATCGTTGGCGGCGGGCATGGCGGGATCGGGTCGGAGGTTGGGCGTGGTGGAAGGGACAGGAATACCGGGCCGATTTCAGGCCTGTCAACTGCGGTCTCCTAATGAATTGGCGCCGGTCGTGGGGTAATACCCGACATCGATGGCAATATCGGGCGTAAAGCCCGGGCGACTGCGGCGGCATCATCTCCAAGCTTGTCATTTCCAAGTGGTTTCCGAAACTTCGCGCCACACCCATGAAGCAGCGCACCCTCTTGCGCGAGGTCTCCATCAAGGGCAATGCCCTGCACACTGGAGACGCCGTGCATATGACCTTCAAACCCGCCCCGGCCAACCATGGCATCGTGTTCAAACGCGTTGACCTGCACGGCCATCCCGAGCTGAAACCCCGGATCGACCAGGTCACCGACCTGGTGCGCGCCACGACGATCCAGGTCGGCCACGCCAAGCTCCACACCGTCGAGCATGTGCTCAGCGCCCTCAGCGGCTGCGGCATCGACAACCTCCTCATTGAGATCGATGCCAGCGAACCGCCGATCATGGACGGTTCCGCCCGGCCGTTCGTCCAGCTCATCCAGCAGGGCGAGCCGGTCGAACAAGACGCCGAGCGCGAGTATTTCACGCTCACCGACACGGTGTCCTTCGCCCGCGGCAACTCCTCCATCATTGCGCTGCCCTACGACGGCCTGAAAATCACCTGCACCTCGGCCGACGACCGCGGCATCCACACCCAGCACCTCTCGCTCGTGATCGACCCCGAGGTCTACGTCGCCCAGGTCGCGGCGGCGCGCACCTTCACGATCTACGAGGACATCGAGGAACTGATCAAGCTCGGCAAGATCAAGGGCGGCAGCCTCGACTGCGCCATCGTCATCAAAGGTGACAAGATC
The DNA here is from genome assembly GCA_031390295.1 of Oleiharenicola sp. Taxonomy (GTDB): domain Bacteria; phylum Verrucomicrobiota; class Verrucomicrobiia; order Opitutales; family Opitutaceae; genus Lacunisphaera. The sequence goes on along the minus strand of JANMTJ010000382.1, from coordinate 25,080 downwards.
ATCTCCAAGGAACCGCTCCGCTTCGCCGACGAGTTCGTGCGCCACAAGATCCTCGATATCATCGGTGACATCGTGTTGCTTGGCCTCCCGCTCAAGGCGCACATTGTGGCCACGCGGCCCGGCCACGCGGTGAATGCCGAGCTGACCAAGGCCCTCTTCGAGAAATACGAGGCTTGGAAGAAGGGCGGCAAGAAGGCCGTCAAGCCCGCCGCGGTCAAGGCCGAGGTCACGACCGAGACCACCCTGGATGTCCGTCGCGTGCTCGACCTGCTGCCGCACCGTTATCCGTTCGTCATGATCGACCGCGTGGTCGAGCTGGCCGCCGAGTCGCTCACCGCCATCAAGAACGTCACGATCAACGAGCCGTTTTTTCAGGGGCACTATCCCGGCAACCCGGTCATGCCGGGCGTGCTGCAGGTCGAGGCGATGGCGCAGGCCGCCGGCATTCTGCTGCTCCGGCGCACGACCATGGAGGGCAAGACCGCGCTGTTCATGAGCTGCGACAAGGTGAAGTGGCGCAAACCGGTCCGTCCCGGCGACCAATTGAGCATCAGCGTCAAGCTCACCAAGATCCGGGGCAGCATCGCCTGCGCGGAGGGCGAGTGCAGCGTCGGCGGTCAGGTGGTGTCCTCGGCCGACCTGATGTTTGCCGTGGTCGACAACGCCGAGGTGAATTAAAAATCCATGGCGCAGCAGATCCACCCCACCGCCATCATCGAGCCCGGTGCCGTGCTGGGCGAGGATGTGGTCGTCGGCGCCTATGCCTTTGTCGGCGGCAAGTCGGTGGTCGGGGCCGGCACGGTGCTGCACCATCATGCCAATGTGGAGGGCCGCACCACCATCGGCATCCAGTGCGAGATTTTTCCCTTCGCCTGCGTCGGCACCAAGACCCACGACCTGAAATACAAGGGCGGCGAACCGGGCCTGGTGGTGGGCGACCGGAATGTCTTCCGCGAATATGTGAGTGTCCACGGGGCCACCAACGAGACCGACTATACCCGGATGGGGAATGACAACGTGATGCTCGCCTACAGCCATATCGCGCACGATTGCATCGTGGGCAACCACCTCGTGATGAGCGCGCAGTCGGCCCTGGCCGGGCATGTCGTGGTCGAGGATTACGTGAACATCGGCTGGGGTTCCGGCGTCCACCAGTTCTGCCGGATCGGCGCCCATGTGATGCTCGGCGGCATGTCGAAAATCGTCCAGGACGTGCCCCCCTTCATCATCGCCGACGGCAACGCGGCCATCGCCCGGTCAATCAACAAGGTCGGCCTTGAGCGCCATGGCTTCGCCCAGGACCGGGTCGACGCGATCAAGCAGGCCTTCCGCATCTTCTACCGCTCCGGCTACAACCGGACCCAGGCCTTCGAGCACATGCGCCAGCACAAGCTCGCCGCCTCGCCGGATTTCCAGCACTTCCTGAATTTTGTCACCAAGAGCGAGCGCGGCGTCGTGGCGGGCAAGTGAAGCCTGACCACCCCGTCTTATGTTTGCTGGCCGAGGGCGCGCAGCAATTCATAGGGGTACAGGCCCGTGCGGTGGCCGTCGCTGAATTCGAAGCGGATGGCGTAGTTGCCGATGCGTTCCCAGCCCGTGACATCAACCCCGCGGTAGTCGCGCGGGGCCTCCCCGCCGTAGAGCGTGCCGAAGATATCGCGCTCGCCCTTGACCTCGGCGCTGGGTGAGGCCGACCGCAGGGTGGCGAAGGTGATGAAGCTCTCCGTGCCGTCATCCCAGCGGATGGCGACCTCGGTACCGATGATGTGGATTTCCTGCGGTGCAACCATGTTGGTCTCTCCCAGCTATCGCCATCTCCCCGGGGAAGTGAAGCTATTAAGTTAAGCCGGTCAGCCGGGGTCGTCCTACCCGGAATCCTGGTCGGCGGGGGTTTGCTTCTTCTTCAGCCGTCCCTTATAGCTGCGGTCGATTTCCTCGATCTCGGGTTCCGGAATGCGGGTGAAGGCGATACGCATCGGGGCGTCCTGCGTTGCGCCGTGGGCGCCGCCGAAATAGACCGAATTCTTGCCCAGGACCTTGTTCAGGTGGTCCACCGCCTCGAACAACTTTCCGTGGCTCTTCACGGTCTCGTGCTCGAAGAGATCGGGCGTATGCAGGCGCATCGCCAGCAGGTCCGCCAGCATCACGCCGATGCGGAGCGGGGTGCGGCGGGTGAATTTGTCCGGCCGCTTCTTCCACAGCGCGTTCAACGCATGCGTCAGCACCAGCGTGTCCTGCGTTTCGGTGAGTTGCGCCTCGTCGGACCAGTGCGTGTCATCGGCGTAGTCCACCGTGACGCGCAGGCGGCCCGCACAGCAGTCGTTGTGGCGCAGGCGCATCGCGGCCTTTTGCAGCAGACGGTGGAGCACGGCGAGCGCGGCCGGGTGGGAGCGTCGTGCGGGCGGCAAGACATGGCCGTGGCCGATGGTCTGGCCCTCCTTGTTCTCGAAGTAGTCAAGATCCTCGCCGTGCAGCAGCCGCCACATCTGCTCGCCCCGCACGCTTTGCCAGATGCCCCGGAACTCGGCCATGGTGGCCGCGTAGAGCCGGGCCATGGTGGTGATGCCATGCGCGCGCAGCCGCTCCTGCATGTTCGGGCCGATGCCGGCGATGGCGCCGGGGGGAAGATGCAGGAGTTTCGCGGGAATGTCCTCGTCATCGAGAATGACCAGCCCGTCGGGCTTTTGCATGTCCGAGGCCACCTTCGCGAGCAGCCAGGTCGGCGCGATGCCGATGGAGCTCCGCAGGAGCGGACCGACCTCCCGGGTGATCTTCGCCTTGATCCGCTTCGCCAGCTTCTCGGCGCCGGCGCGGTCCAGCATGCCGTGCAGCCGGCACGTCACCTCGTCGATCGATTGCACCTTGGGCTCGGGCACGCAGTCGGCGATGGCGGCGACCAGCCGGCGGTGATAGTTGATGTAGGTCTCCGGCCGGGCCTCGACAATGACGAGCCCGGGACAGATGCGCCGTGCATCGGCCACCCGCATGTTGCGGGTCAGGCCCAGTTTCTTCGCCTCGAGGCTGACCGCGATGCAGCCCGTGGTCTCCGCGAGCACCGGCACGATGCCCAGCGGCTGGCCGCGCAACTCGGGCCGTTCCTGCTGCTCCACCGAGGCAAAGTAGGAGTTGAAGTCGATCGTCAGGTAAAGCAGCGCCACGCCACAAAAATTACCCGGATAGGCCCGGTGGCAAGGCGCTTGTCGGGCGGGTGAGCGACGGGGGACGGGGGGTGAAAGCGGCGGCGCACGGGTGCCGCGGCCTGTTCGTTTGCTCGGAATCTTTGCGCACGCCTTGCCCTTTGGCAGAACGCGGTTGCTCGGGGCCGGGAAACCGGCTGAATGACGCCACCCCTGAATCACATGAGCGTCCTCGCGCCCTCCCGATTCCCCGCGCCGGCCCCGTGCACCCCCGGCCTATTTTCGTCCCATAAATCCCGAACCGTTCCCTAACCCGAACACCATCCCGACATGAATGTTACCTCCCTCCCCGGTTATTCCCGCCGCCAGTTCCTCAAGACCGGCGCCGCTGTCTCGCTGCTGCCGCTGCTCGGCTCGGTCACGCCCGCGTTCGCCGCCGGCTCCGACCGCCTCCGCATCGGGCTCGTCGGCTGCGGCGGCCGCGGCCTCGGCGCCGTGCGCAACTGCCTCGCCGCCGATCCATCCGTGCAACTGGTCGCGCTCGGCGACGCCTTCGCCGACCGCGTCGATGCGGCGATGGCCGAATTCACCAATGGTGGGGGCAACGAAACCCGCCCGCCACTCCCGGCCGACCAGTTTGCGGTGACGCGCGAGCGGTGCTTCACGGGCTTTGACGCCTACCAGCAGGTGATCAACTCCGGCATCGACCTGGTGCTGCTGGTCACCCCCCCGCAATTCCGGCCGTTGCATATCAAGGCCGCCATCGAGGCCGGGGTGCACGTGTTCGCCGAGAAGCCCGTGGCGGTCGATCCCGTCGGTGCCCGTCTCGTGATGCAGCTCGCCGACCTCGCGGCGCAGAAGAAGCTCGCGTTTGTCGCCGGCACGCAGCGGCGCCACTCCGCCGATTACCTTGAGACGATGGCCCGCATCAAGGACGGGGCCATCGGCGACCTTACCGGCGGCCAGTGTTACTGGATGCAGGAAGGGCTCTGGCATCGCGGCCGCCAGCCGGAGTGGACGGAAATGGAATACCAGATGCGCAACTGGCTCTATTTCACGTGGCTCAGCGGCGACCACATCGTCGAGCAGCACATGCACAATATCGACGTCATGAACTGGGCCTTCGGTGGAGTGCCGGTGAAGGCCATCGGCATGGGCGGGCGCCAGAGCCGCACCGACCCCAAGTATGGCAATGCCTGGGACCACTTCTCCATCGAGTATGAATACGCCAACGGCGCACGCGTGCAGAGCTTCTGCCGGCAGGTGCCCGGCAGCTCGCACCGGATCAATGAGCGCCTCGTCGGCACCAAGGGTGCGGCCAATCCCTCGGGCACGATCACAGGCGAAAAGCCGTGGAAATTCACGGGGAATCCTTTCAAGAATCCTTACGATCAGGAACACATCGACCTGATCCAAAGCATCCGCGCCGGCAAGCCGCTCAACGAGGGCCGTCAGGTGGCTGAATCCACCATGACCGCCATCCTGGGCCGGATCTCCGCCTACACCGGGCGCGAAGTCAGCTATTCCTGGCTGCTCGAAGCCTCGAAGCTCGACCTGACGCCCACCACCTTAGCCTGGGGTGACGCCCCGGCGGTCGAGTTCGCCATTCCTGGCCAGACTCTACTCGTCTGAGTCGCCATTTCCACCCCGGTGTGAAGCCGGGGTGGGGTGGCTCCTAGGACATTTCAGTAGGCAACGATCTGATGCGCTGGCGGCAGCGCATTTGAGGCCAAACTGTATCCGCGAGGGCAAGCGTTCACCTTTCCTGACCGCGGGGTTGCCGGGCATTGATATTTTGCAGGCAGCCCGCGCCGTGAGTTGTCGGAGCCCCTGCCGGCAGATTTCTCAAGAGCGGCACGAACCCGGGCCGGGGGATGCACGACGGATCCGGGGCAGAGGACAATCCCGGCGCCTTCCGCAGTCATGAGGCAATGACGTTAAAGAGGCATATATGAGCGTTTGGTAATATAAGCATAGTAATTGGCCACGGATGCGCAGCCGGCGCCGGCCGAATCTGGCATAAAGCCCAGGTCAGACCGGACTATCGATCCGACCCAAACTCCCTCCGCATCATGCCTAAATCCACTCCTCGCCTCGTCTGCCTAATTGGTGCTGCGGCGCTACTCTGTGCAGTCGCGCCCTCACTCCGTGCCACCAACGGCATGAATATGGAGGGTTACGGACCGGTGGCTACTGCCATGGGCGGCGCATCCTTCGCCTACGACAACGGCACGGCGGGCTTGATCAACAACCCGGCGACACTGGGCTTGATGGAGGGTGAGGCCCGCCTCGACCTCGCCCTCGGCCTTCTCGGCCCCAACATCAAAGTCAAGAGTCCGGCCACTGCACCGAACATCTTCGGCGTGGCGGCAAACCAGACCGCCAGTTCCAGCGCCAGGGCGTTCTTGATGCCGGCGATGGGCTATACCCGGCGCAGCGGCAACTTCATCTACGGCCTCGGGATGTTCGGGCAGGGCGGCATGGGTTGCGAATACGATGCCAATTCCTGGCGCGGCCTCGGCTTCGGCCTCAAGAACCGCACGGAGGTTTCCGTCGGACGCGTGATCGTGCCCCTGGTCTACAAGGTAAACGACAAGCTGCAGATCGGCGCGACCGCCGATTTCATGTGGGCCGGCATGGATCTCAAGATGGCGATGAGCGGCAACCAGTTCTTCGACCTCGTGATGCCCACGAGCCAGCGTTTCGGCCGCGCGTCGGGATCGATCGTCAACAGCTTTGGCCAGATCCTGTCCACCTTGCCGGCGGGCACTTCGGTGGATTACGCCTATTTCAACTTCTCCAACGGCAGCCAGTTCACGGGCGAGGCTCGGTCCTATGGCTACGGCGGCAAGGTGGGCCTGCTCTACACGCCCTCCAAGGAACTCAGCTACGGCCTGACCTACCACACCCAGTCGAGACTGTCGGACATGACCTCCCAAGGGAACACGATGAGCTTCCAGTTAAACATCCCCGGCATGGGCCAGATGCCGCAGACGCTTACGGGCGATTTCCGGGTCCGCAACTTCCAGTGGCCCGCGATGCTCGGCGCCGGCCTGGCCTGGCATCCCGCCCCGCGCTGGATGATCGCTGCGGACATCCGCGAAGTATTTTGGAAGAATGTCATGAAGGAATTCAGCATGAGCTTCGTGGCCTCGGGCGCAGCGGCCAACGGGCCCTTCGCCGGTCAAAATCTCGACGCCGTGCTCTTCCAATCCTGGAAGGACCAGACGGTTGTGCAGCTTGGTGCCGCCTATGAGGTCGACGACCAGTTGACGCTGCGCTTTGGTGGCAACTTCGGCAACAATCCCGTGCCCGACACCTACCTGAACTGCCTGTTTCCGGCCATCGTGAAGAGTCACCTCACCGCCGGTCTCGGCTGGAAGATCAACGCCCGCTCGTCCGTCGACGCGTCCTTCACCTACGGCTTCAAGGTCAACACGGTCAACGGCTCGGGCGCCGGGGTCAGCCACAGCCAGACGAACCTCCAAGTCATGTATAGTCACCGCTTCTGAGCCGCCCACCCTGCCTCCACCTCCCGTCATGAAAGAATTCGTCATTCTCGGTGCCGGTACCGCCGGCACCATCATGGCCAACAAACTGGCCCGGGCGCTGCCGGCTCGCGAGTGGCGCATCACGGTGGTGGATCGGGACAACCACCATGCCTACCAGCCCGGCTTCCTGTTCGTGCCCTTCCACGGCTACGAGCCGGCCGACATCGTGCGCTCCCGCCGCCGTTACCTTGACCGTCGGGTCGTCTTCACCGAGGCCCAGGTCGAGCGCATCGAGCCCGACCGCAATCTCGTGCGCCTGAAAGATGGTAGCGCCTTGCGCTATGACTTCCTGATCATCGCCACGGGCACGCGGCCCGACCCGGAGCAGAACGAGGGGATGCTCGGCGCGGAGTGGCACAAGTCAGTGGGTGAATTCTACACCCTCCCGGGCTGCACCGCCCTCCGGCGCCAGCTCGACGGCTTCACGGGCGGACGGCTGGTGGTGCATATATCCGAAATGCCCATCAAGTGCCCGGTGGCACCACTGGAGTTCGCTTTCCTGGCAGACGCCTATTTCCGGGCCAAAGGCATGCGCGAAAAAGTAGAGATAGATTACGTCACTCCGCTTTCCTCGGCCTTCACCAAGCCGAGGGCGGCGGCGGCCTTGGGCGGCTTCCTCGATGATCGTCGCATCCACCTGACACCGGACTTTGCGCTGGCCCGGGTCGACCAGGAAGCGAAGAAAATCGTCTCGTGGGATGAGCGCGAGGTGCCCTATGACCTGCTGGTCACCGTGCCCACCAACATGGGGGATCCCGTCATCGGGTCCTCAGGCATTGGTGACGAGCTTAACTATGTGCCGACCGACCGGCACACGTTGCTCTGCAAGGCCGCGCCCAATATCTTTGCGCTAGGCGACGCCACGGACCTGCCGGCGTCGAAGGCGGGTTCGGTCGCGCACTTCCAGGCGGACATCCTCTTCGAGAACATCATGTCGGTCATCGCCGGCCGCGCCCCGGAGGCGAAATTCGACGGCCACGCCAATTGCTTCATCGAGACCGGCGACGGCCAGGCGCTGCTCATCGACTTCAGTTACGAGGTCGAGCCGTTGCCCGGCCATTTTCCGCTGCCGTTCATCGGCCCCCTGTCGCTCCTGAAGGAGAGCCGGCTGAATCATTTCGGGAAGCTGATGTTCAAGTGGGTTTATTGGAACCTTCTGCTGCCCGCCCGCCTGCCGGCCGTCGGCACCCATTTCAGCATGACCGGCAAGCGCCCATGAGCCGTCTCCCCCATCCAATCCCCCCATCCTCACCGCCACCAACCCCTCAACTCCATGAGCATACGCACCATCAATAACAAGCCCGTCGACTTCGATGCCGAGGGGTTCATGATCAACCACAAAGACTGGGATCTCGAGATCGCCAAGGTTCTCGCCGCCGAGGAGGGCATTCCCGCCCTCAACGACCGGCACCTCGTCGTCGTCAACTTCATGCGCAAGGAATTCGAGGCGAAGGGCGATGGTCCGAGCATCCGCCGGCTGACCAAGGAAAGCGGCGTGCCCACCAAGGAGCTCTACGATCTGTTCCCTGGCGGTCCGGCCAAGAAGGCCGCGAAGATCGCCGGCATCAAGAAACCCCACGGCTGCATCTGAGCCGGGGTCACCGCCATCACCTCCAACCCATTCCCGTCATGTCCACTCCCGATAAAATCAAGAAAGTCTCCATCATCGTCTCGCGCGGTTCGCTCGACGGGGTCTATCCTGGCCTCATCATGGCCAACGGCGCCCGCATGGAGGGCATCGAGGCCAACCTGTTCTTCACTTTCTTCGGCCTCTACGCGGTGATGAAGGACTATCAGGACAAGATCAAAATCGCCACGGTCGGCAACCCGGCCATGCGCGTGCCGGATGCGAAAGGCTTCGCCCTGCCGACCTTCCTCGGCGCGCTGCCCGGCATGTCCGCCTTCGCGACGAAGATGATGCAGAAGGAAATGGACAAGCTCGACATCCCGCCGGTCGGCGAGTTTGTGCAGATGATCTCCGACGCGGGCGGCCACCTCTACGCCTGCAAGGCCACCGTGGACATGTTCCACTTGGGCAAGGAAGACTTCGTGCCGCAGATGGAGCGCGTGCTCACCGTCGGCGATTTCTACGAACTGGCGGCCGGCGGGCAGATCATCTTCACGTGAATGTTCATGTCTGCCCGCGGACCCAAACCGATCGCGGAGGCGTCCCGATGGTGCGCCATACCAGAATGGCCGCGTTCACCCGGCATTGCGAAGCTCGTTGAGTTCCTTCTCCGTTCGATCATACATCAAGCTGACATGAAACGCTTGCATGCCCTTCCGCCTGAGGCAGCCCTCGAAATGATCGCCCGCTATTTTGTGGCCTTGGCCGATCCCATGCGGATCAAGATTGTCCATGCCCTGATGGCCGGCGACCAGAACGTAACCAAACTGGTGCAGGTAACCGGCGGCATGCAGTCCAACGTGTCCCGGCACCTGAACAAACTGCTCCTGGCAGGAGTGCTGAATCGCCGGAAGCAAGGCACGCAGGTGATCTATTCCATCGCTGACCCATCACTCTACGACCTGTGTGAACAGGTTTGCGGAAGCCTGGAGAAGCGATTCGCCAAGCAGGCGAAGGTGATCAGTGTGGCTGCACGCCGTTGAGCGTTGCGCCCCCTTATCGCCTGCCTCCGGTCAACCGCCCCATCAGGTGGGGGGTAGTACGCAAAGACGCAGGGGCGCAGAAGCGAGACGTGAGCGCGGTTTGCGGCCGGGCCAGGCTGGCGGGTCGCCTGAATCGAATTGTTTATCCGTGCTGAAGGCTGCCAGGGTAAAACGTTCCTGACGGCTCAACCTGCCTAAGTACGCAATTTGTGAACAAGTTTTGACAATTTAAGACCGTTTTTTACTTGCTTGCTGGGAGGAGAATGGGGAGAAATGGGGTGTTCTGGGGAGTAGGGGCCCGGAGCATCCACCCATGGCGTCAACCGGCACATCCATTTATTCAGGGCGTTTTGAACACACGCTCGACGACAAGAATCGTCTCACGATTCCATCGGCGTGGCGCTGGGTGCACACGGACACGGAGCAGTTCCTCGCGATGCCGCATCCCGATGGTTACATCGCCGTGCTGCCGCCGGCCCGCGTGGAGAAACTGCTCGCGCAGATCGCGGAGATGAAGATTTCCGACCGCGACGCGCAGGCGGTGAAGGCCAAGATTTTTTCCGAGGCGCTCTCGTTCACCTTCGACAAGCAGGGCCGCTTTGGCGTGAGCGCCGATCTCCTGCGCCATGCCGGCATCACGAAGGACGCGGTCCTGAGCGGCATGGGCGACACGTTCAACATCCTCAGCCCGGCCCGCTGGTCAGAGATGCAGCGCAGCACCGCGGGCGAGAACTTCGGCGACATGATGCGCCGCATCGGACTCTAAACCCATGAAGAATCTGCTCACCCTCATCAAGCCCCAGCCCCTGCCCAAACTCTCGACCGTGTTTTGTGCGCACCGGCGGTCGCTGCTGCGCGAGCCCATCTCGATCGTTTTGCCCTGGAAGAAGCCCGATGCACGCGCCCGTCATTGAGTTTGCTCCGCGCGCCATGACCTCCGGGCACCTGCCAGTCATGCCGCACGAGGTGCTGGAGTATCTCGCGCCCCGCGATGGTCAGCACCTGCTCGACTGTACGTTCGGCGGGGGAGGGCACACCCGGCTCATCCTCGGGACGGGCGCCCGCGTCACCGCGCTGGACCGGGATCCGGCCGCGGCGGAGCGCGCCGCCGGCACGCTGGCCGGCTTTGCCGGGACTTTCCGGTTCTTGGACCTCAACTTCGGCGACCTGGCCGCGCTGCCTGACACGGGGTTCGACGGCATTCTCTTCGATCTTGGCGTTTCCTCCTTCCAACTCGACGACGGCGGACGGGGTTTCGCTTTCCGGCACGACGCCGAGGCCGACATGCGCATGGATCCGCGGCAGGGTCAGCCGGCCGGTCAATGGCTGGAAACCGCGAGCCACGAGGAGCTGGTCCGGGCCATCCGCGATTTTGGCGAGGAAAAGAACTGGCGCCGGGTCGTGTCCGCCCTCGAGGGGGCCCGGGGTACCGGCCGCCTGGCCCGGACGGTTGTTCTCGCCGAATTGATCGCCGAGGCCATTCCGGCGGCCGTCAAGCGTGAGAGTCGCATCCATCCCGCCACCCGTTCCTTCCAGGGCATCCGCATTGCCGTCAATGATGAGATCGGCGCCATCGAGCGCGCTCTGCCCGCCGCCTTCGCCAAGCTGGCGCCGGGCGGCGTGCTCGCCGTGATCAGCTTCCATTCCCTCGAGGACCGTCCGGTGAAGCAATTCTTCCGCAAGGTCTGCGGCCAGCCCGTCGACGCGAACGATGCCACGCCGCAGCAGCTCCGCACCAAGCTCGCCGACCCGCTCACGCGCAAGCCCCTGACGCCCACCGCGGCCGAGATTTCCACCAACCCCCGCAGCCGCTCCGCCAAGCTGCGCGTCCTCCGCAAACTCTGATCACCCCATGAAACCGCCTCCGGCTCCCGGCCTCGTCAACCGTATCATCGCCCTGACGCTCCTCCTCCTCGTCTTCACCGGCACCCTCGGCCTGGGCGCCGTCTGGATGCGGCAGGAGATTTCCTCGACTGCCAACTACAGCCGCACCATCGAGGACCGCCTCTCCGGCGTGGAACGGCGCCTGGACGAGGTCAACGCCGAGGTGGCGGCCGCCGTCAACCCGGACGCGCTGCTGCGCCAGAACAAATTCATGAACCTCACCCTCGTCGCTCCCCGTGAAATCCAGGTGGTGCGGGTGGAAGGCTCCGCCGAGCTGCGGCTGGCCGCCAAGCGCAACCGCGAGGTCTTCAACCTGTCGGCCGAGGCCGCCAACTCCAATTCCGCCTTCCGCGTCGTGACCGCGTCGCTCCGCTGATCCATGTCGAAGGGCTTCGCCACCAATCGCCTCACCCTGCTCGCCATCGGCGTGCTCGCCTGTTTCATGGGGGTGGGCGTGCGGCTGGTGTTTCTCCATGTGGTGGACCGCGAGGAGCTGCTCAGCTACGTCGACAAGGCGCGCCGGCAGATCGTGGTGGAGCACGCTCGCCGCGGCACCATTTTGGATTCACGGGGCAACCTGCTCGCGACCAGCAAGTCCGAGATCACGCTCGCCGTTGATCCCTGGGCGCTGAACGAGTACCTGGAGTCCGACCGCAACGACCTGCGCCGCTCCCGCAAAGCCGCGGCGGAAAGGTCCAAGCGCGCGCAACTCGCCGTCATGCTGGGCCTGCCGATCTCCGAGGTGGAACAGGCGTTTGCCCCCGCCATGCGTCCGATCAAGATCGAGGCGGACCACCGCGACGGCAAGGTGGACGGCCAGACCCGGGACCGCTGGGTCAAGCTCCGCGAGGGCCTGGACGAACCGACTTTTGACCGGATCGAGGCCCTGAACATCCGGGGCCTCACGCATGAGCGCATCTACCGCCGGGTCTATCCCGGCGGAGGCCTGGCGGCGAACCTCATCGGCTACCTGAACAAGGAGAGCAGCCCGATCACCGGGGCTGAACGGCACTTCGACCTTTACCTCAAGGGCGAGGACGGCTGGATCGAATCCGAGCAGGACGGCGCCCGCCGCGAGCTCGCCCAGTTCCGCTCGCGCGAGGTGGCCGCGCAGGACGGCAACGACGTTGTGCTGACCATCGACTCGGTCGTGCAGCACATCATTGAGAACGAGCTCCGCACCATTGCGGTGAAGTTCACTCCCATATTCGCCACCATCATCGTCAGCGAGCCGAAGACCGGCCGCATCCTGGGAATGGCCAGCTACCCGAGCTACGACCTCAACAACTACAGCAAGGCGCCGCTGGAAGCGCAGCGGAACTACGCGGTGACCGACCTCATCGAGCCCGGCTCGACCTTCAAGATCGTGGCCGCCGGCGCCGCGCTCGACCAGGGGCTGGTGCAGCCTGCCTCCGCCTTCGACTGCGGCATCACCTCGATCAATTACAAGGGCCGCGACCTCAAGTTGCCCAAGGAAGACCACCCCTTCGGCCAGTTGACCGTGGCCGAGATTGTCAGCCATTCCAGCAACCGCGGCGCCGCGCAGCTCGCCATGCTCATGGGTGAGGACCGTTTCCACGAATACGCCCGGAAGTACGGCTTCGGCCAGAGTACCAGGTTCCAGCTCGGCGGCGAGGTCCGCGGCATCCTCGAGGCCCCGGCGCGTTGGGACGGACTCACCATCACCCGCATGCCGATGGGCCACGCCGTGGCGGCCACCCCCCTGCAGATCCATATGGCCATGAGCACGGTGGCCAACGGCGGCGCGCGCCTGCGGCCGCAGATCATCCAGGAAATCCGTGACAGCAAAGGCCAGGTGGTGCGCGCGTTCCAGCCGGAGAAGGTGGAACAGGTCCTCAGGCCCAGCACCGCGGCGCTGCTCGCCCAATTGTTGCACGGGGTGGTGGGTCCCGGCGGCACCGCCGACGGCTTCGACATTCCCGAGTTCGAAATCGCCGGCAAAACCGGCACGACCCAGAAGATCGTCGACGGCAGGTACGTCAGCGACCGCCATGTGGCCTCTTTCGTGGGCTTCTTCCCCGCGAGCCGGCCGGACCTGGTGATTTCCGTGATCGTGGACGACGCCCGGCTGCCGACCGGCGCCATGGCCTCGGGTCGCGCCGTGGCCGCGCCCGCCTTCAAGCACGTGGCCGAGCAACTCATCCAGTACCTCGGCATCAGCAAGCCCAACCCGCCGTCAGTCCGCAGCTTCATCGCCATGCAGGGAGGTGCCCGGTGATCGGCTATCTCACACCCAACTATCCCCTCGTCGCCGCGTTCCGCTCCCTGCCCAAGTCCCGCTCCCGTCCTGCTGATCCCTTAACCCGGCAAATCTTCAAAATGGCCCCCAAGCTTTCCGACTATTTTTCCGAAGGTGAAATCCGCGCCAGCAAGGGCGATCTCGACCGGCCCATCTCCGGCCTCGCGATGGACAGCCGCCGCGTGATGCCGGGCAACCTCTTCTTCGCGCTGCCGGGTCGCCGGGCGGACGGCAACTCCTTCATCGACGAGGCCATCCAGCGCGGCGCGGTCGCGATCGTGGGCGAAAAGATCCCCTCCGGCACGGCTGCGCGCGTGACCTACGTGCAGGTCGCCGATGCCCGCCGGGCGCTGGCCCAGGTGGCGCAGCGGTATTTCAAGTTTCCCGACAAGGCGCTCGAGCTGGTCGCCGTCACGGGCACCAACGGCAAGACCACCGTCACCAACCTCATCAAGCACCTGCTGTCCACGGGCACGCAGCGCGTCGGTCTCGTCGGCACGGTCAACTACGACCTCGGCGCCCGCATCGTGCCTTCCTACCGCACGACGCCCGAGTCGCTCGAGCTCTTCGGCATGCTCGCCCAGATGCGCGACGCCGGCTGCCGCCAGGCGGCGATGGAAGTAAGCTCGCACGGCATCGACCAGCAGCGCGTGCTTGGCATGCAGTTCGGGGTCGCCGTCTTCACCAACCTGACCCGCGACCACCTCGACTACCACAAGACGCTCGAGGCCTATTTCGAGGTGAAGTCCCGTCTGTTCAACGGCGGCACGGGCGGCTCCCCGCGCGCCGCGGTGGTCAATCTCGACGATCCCTACGGCCGACGGCTGGCGGCGGAAGTGCCCAAGCACGTCCGCGTCGTCACCTTTGGCGAGGCGCCCGAGGCCCTGGTCCGTGCCGAGAACGTCCGCCTGAATTTCCGCGGCACGTCGCTCACGCTCGTCTGGCCCGAGGGCCGGGTGGAGCTCGAGAGCCCCTTCATCGGCCGCTACAATGTCAGCAACCTGCTGGCCGCCTTCGCCGCGTGCTACGCGCTGGGCCGCGATCCCTCGGTCATCGCCCTGCGCCTCAAGAGCTTTGCCGGCGTGTCCGGCCGCATGGAGCGTATCGACGAGGGCCAGCCCTACAACGTGCTCGTGGACTACGCCCATACCGACGACGCCCTGCGCAACGCCCTGGGGATGCTCCGCGCCGTCACGCCCGGCCGCCTGTTCGTCGTCTTCGGCTGCGGCGGCAACCGCGACCGCACCAAGCGCCCGCTCATGACCGCGGCCGTGCAGGAATTCGCCGACTTTGCCTGGGCCACCGCCGACAACCCGCGCAATGAGGCGCTGGCCCAGATCTTCACCGACATGAAGACCGGCGTGAAAACCCCGGAGAAGATAACCTTTGTCGAGGACCGCCGTCACGCCATCAGCCTCGCCCTGGACGCCGCCCGCGAGGGCGACTGCCTCCTCGTCGCCGGCAAGGGCCATGAGACTTACCAGGAATTCGCCGACACCATCGTGCCCTTTGACGACCGCCAGGTCGTCCGCGAGCTGATCGGCATCAAGTCAATCAAGCCCGCCTGAAGACTTTGTCATGCCAACCTTCGCCGCAGAAAAGCTCGCCACCTGGACCGGTGGCAGCTGGTCCCCATTTCCGGGGACGGCGGTCACGGGCTTCAATCAGGACACGCGCACGCTGAGCGCCGGGCAGGTGTTTGTCGCCCTGAAGACCGACAAGCGCGACGGCCACGATTTTCTCGGTGAGGCCCGCAAGCGCGGCGCCACCGCGGCTCTCGTCAGCCGGGCGGTCCCCGGCGAGGCACTGCCCCAATTGGTCGTGGACGACCCGCTGGCCGCCTTCCAGCGCATCGCGCGCGAGCACCGGCGGGAATTCCACGGCACGGTCGTCGGGGTGACCGGCAGCGTCGGCAAGACTTCGACGAAGGACCTGCTGGCCCTGTTGCTGGGAGGGGAACCGGCCGTGTTCGCCACTGCGGGTAACCTGAACAAATCCGACCGTGCCGAGGATGCTGCTGCTCGTGCCCTGTCAACGATACTGAAGACCGAGGGTAATTTGAACAATCACATCGGCGTCCCGCTCACCCTCACCCAGCTGGACCCGGCGATCCATCTCGCCGCGGTGGTCGAGGCGGGCATCAACACCCCCGGTGAAATGCAGTCGCTCGTCGGGATGATCGAGCCCGACCACGCCATCGTGACACTCGTGGCCCCGGCTCATCTGGAAAAACTCCTGACCATCGAGGGGGTCGCCGCGGAGAAATCCACCCTGTTGCGCGGGGTGCGGAACGACGGCCTGCAGGTGTTTCCCGTTTCATGCTGGCAGCACATGGCCTTTCGCGATCTGCCGAACCCGCTGGTGCTGGTACCCGAGAATGAGGGCATGATCCGAGTCACGGGTCGCACGCTGAAGTTTAATGTCTTCCACCGGCCGGATCGCACCGAGGTGCGTTTCGAAGGCCGGCGCACGTTCATCCTGCGCCGGGTCTCGTCGGGTATGGCGCAAAACACCGCATTGGCCCTCGCCTTGGCGTCCGAACTGGGGGTGGGGGACGCCGTCCTCCAGTCGCGGCTCGAGCCCTGGCAGCCGTCCCGGTGGCGCGGGGAGCTCCGCACCGCGGACGGACTCACGGTTTATTCCGATTTCTACAACGCCAATCCCGCCTCCATGAGCGACGCCATCGACGCTTTCAATGGTGCCGTGGCAGCCGACCTGCCGCGCGTGTATGTGCTCGGCTGCATGGAGGAGCTCGGCGCGGAGTCGGCCGAGTATCACCGCCTGTTCGGGCGCACCCTGCATCTGCGGCGCGGCGACCACCTGTTCGTGCTCGGGGGCCAGGCGGCGGCGCTGCGCGAGGGCCTGCTCGAGAATGGCAACGATCCCGCCCAGATCGAAGTGATCACCGGGCTTGCCCCGGTTCGGGAACGCCTCGCTGGGTTCAAGGGCGCCGTCTTCCTCAAGGGCAGCCGCCGCTACCAGCTCGAAACCGTGCTTGAGCCGCACGCCACCGCCCATGCGCCCTAACTTCAGTCCACTGGCCGAAGCGGCCCGCCGGCACTCCGCTCCCCCGATCCCGGCCAAGCCGAACGCCGGGTCCGCTCCGGCCAAGGAGGCGCGGTGGTGCGAATGGCCGCGCCGTGTGGCGGCGGCCGCGCCCCGCGCCGGGATCTGGCGGGCGTTGCAGGAAATCCAAATGCGCCATGCTTAGCTACCTTTCCCAGTACGAGCACGTTTTCGGGCCGCTGCGGCTGCTGCAATACATCACCGTGCGGTCGGTCGGCGCGGCCATCACCGCGCTGCTCATCGGCTTCGTCATCGGCCCCCTGCTCATCCGGAAGTTCCGTGAGCTGAAGTTCGGTCACGGCTACATCGACGAGCGCACGGGTCACCTGGGCGCGACGTATTTCGACAAGCAGCACACGCCGACGATGGGCGGGTTGATCATATTCTTCTCGGTCATCATCAGTGTGGTCCTCTGGGCCGCGCCGAATGTGTGGGTGTTCGTGGCGTTGTTTGTCTATGCGGCGCTGACCTATCCGGGCTGGCGCGATGACTACCTCAAGGTCGTCCACAAGAACAAGGATGGCATCAAGTCGTGGGAGAAGATCGCCTGGCAGTCGTTTGCCACGGTCGTGGCCCTCGGGATTCTGCTCTGGCACCCGCAGAGCTCGGCCAAGATCCGCGAGCTCTGGATTCCTTTCTTCAAGACCGCGGTCGTGTCGTACATGCCGTGGTGGATGCTGCTGGTGCTGATTTACCTCTGGGTCGTCGGCTTCAGCAACGCGATCAACCTCACCGACGGCCTCGACGGCCTTGCGGTCGGCTGCACCATCACGGTGGCCCTCGTGTTCGGCATCATGGCCTACGCGGCCGGCAACAGCATCATCGCGCAATACCTGCTCATCAGCTACGTGCCGGGCACGGGCGAGCTGGCCGTCGTGTGCTCGGCGCTCATCGGCGCGTGCATGGCCTTCCTCTGGTTCAACTCCCACCCGGCGGAGGTTTTCATGGGGGACACCGGCTCGCTCGCGCTCGGCGGGCTCATCGGGGTCATGGCCTTCATGATCCATCAGCCGTTCACGCTGGTGATCGTCGGCGGCGTCTTCGTCATGGAGGCGCTCTCCGTCATCCTGCAGGTCGGCTGGTTCAAAGTTTCCAAGCGCCGCACGGGCACGGGCCAACGCCTGTTTCTCATGGCGCCGATCCACCACCATTTCCAGAAGCGCGGCTGGCCCGAGACCAAGGTCGTGCTGCGCTTCTGGGTGCTCTCCCTCGGTTTCGCCCTCGCCGGTCTCGCCACGCTCAAATTGCGGTAACCCCCCAACCCCATGCCCATCGACTACAACTTCGAGCATACGCCCAACTTTCGTGACCTCACCCGCACCAGCCTCGTGCTGTTGCAGCAACCGGTGGTCCGGTCACTGGCCAAGCTGCGCCGGCTTCACTCCGGGCGGTCCGTGCCCGAGGGCCCGGTGCTGCGCACCGCCAAGACTTTCGCAGGAGTTCGCTGACAGGTTCTTTATACCATCCATCAATCGGAACCTTAACCTTATTACTGTCAGCGGACACCTGCTCTTCCCTTCCAAAAAACGAAAATCACCCGTGCCGACAGCCCTCAGGCAGTCCTTGCTCGAAAAATGATCCCCACACCTCCCGCCAATTTCACCGCGCTGCTCGCGCGTCCCGTCGCCGTGTTCGGTGCGGGCGTAAGCGGGCTGGGCGTGCTGGAATTGCTGGCAGCGATCGGCGGCCATGGCGTGCTTTACGATGAGCAGGCCCGGAACGCGGAGCGGAAATTCACCGTCCGGGAGGCGGCCAGGCACGGCCTCGTGGTTTACAGCCCCGGATTTTCGCCGGAACACCCGTGGCTGGCGGTCGCGCGCACGGCGGACTGCACCTGCCTGGGCGAGTTGGATTTCGCTTCACTCTTCTGGCGCGGCGATCTGGTCGCCGTCACCGGCACCAATGGCAAGACCACGCTCACGGAGTTCCTCGCGCACGCCCTCAACGCGGCTGGCCGCCGGGCGCTGGCCACCGGCAATATCGGCTATCCCCTCAGCCGCTTCGTGGTCGAGCAAGCCGGCCGGACGGACATTGCCGTGTGTGAAGTGAGCTCCTTTCAAGCCGAGACCCTGCAGAACCTGCGACCGACCGCGACCCTTTGGACCAACTTTGCCGAGGATCACCTCGAAAGGCATCCCGGGATGGCGGCTTATTTCTCGGCCAAGTGGCGGCTGGTTGAACGTACGTCGCCCGGCGCTGTCATGGTGGGATCATCCGTGCAACGCCACGCTCTCACCTCCGGTCACTCCCTGCCGGCCGCCGCCTGCCTCGCCACCGAGGGTCAGCCCGCTGACGCCCGGTTGGACGGTACTGTTTTTGCCCAATATCCCCAGCGGGAAAACTTCCTCCTGGCGGCCGCCTGGTGGCGGCATGCCGGTCTGCCGGAAGCCTCGCTCTATGCGGCGGCGCAGACTTTCCAGCTCGGCGCGCACCGGCTGGGCCGGGTGGAGGAGAAACGAGGCGTGACCTTCTGGAATGATTCCAAGGCCACCAATTTCCACGCCGTCGAGGCTGCGCTGGCGACCTTTGCCGGCCCGGTGCTCTGGATCGGGGGTGGCAAGGCCAAGGGTGGCGACCTGGCCGCCTTCGTGCGCCGCATCGCGGGGCACATCCGCCATGCCTTTTTGATCGGCGAGACCCAGTCGGCCCTGCTCGGCCACTGCCGCGAGGCGCGGGTGCCGGCCACCGCCTGCGCCAGCCTCGCGGCGGCGGTGGCCGGGGCGTTCAGCCTGGCGGGAAGCGGCGACCACGTGGTGCTCAGCCCCGGGTTTGCCAGTTTCGACATGTTTCGCGGCTACGACGACCGTGGCCGTCAGTTCGAGGCCCTTGTGGGAAACCTGTGAATAACTCCGTTTTTTAGATAGCAAATCTCCAACCTCAGCCCTCATATACCACCATGAAAATCCTCCAGATCTTCGGAGCAGTTGTCGCCGTACATCTGCTCGCGTTTATCTTCATTTTTGCCAGCCCCGGCTGCCAGTCCGGCCCGCGCACGATGCCGACCCCCGATGCCACTGTTCCGACCGCCCCGACGGCGTCACCCCTTTCCTACAACACCGTCTATCCGCAGCCGGTTGACCTTGGCACACCGGCAGCCGTCTACACCCCGGCTTCGTCTTCGGGCCACGCCACGCCTACCCGCCCTGGTTCGGCCGCGGCGGTCGCCGTCACTCCCGCCAAGGCGGTGGAGAACGTCGCCCCGGTCTCGACCTACACCGTGGAGCGCGGCGACAGCCTGTGGAGCATCGCCAAGAAGCACGGCCTGAGCGTCACCGAGTTGGCCAAGCTCAACAGCATTCCGACCAGCACGGCCCTCAAGCCCGGCCGCAAGCTCATCATCCCCGGCAAGTCCGGCGCTCCGGCGAAGGATGTCGTCGCGCCTTCCGCCATGTCCCTGCCTGTGGACAAGACCGCTATGCCGGTTCGTCCCGCCAATGGCGAGACGGTCAAGCACACCGTGCAGGTCGGCGAAAGCCTCGGCGTCATCGCCCGCAAATACCAGGTGAGCGTCGGCGAACTGGCCGCGGCCAACAACATCACCGATCCTTCCAAGGTCCGTGCCGGCCAGCAGCTCGTCATTCCCGGCTTCAAGGCCGTGTCCGGCAAGGGCACCGCCCCGGCGGCCAAGCCCGCGACGACCGCCCCCGCCGCAGCCGAGACCGTGGCGGCACCCAAGTTTGATCTCACCCCGCCACCGCCCGGTCAGGATCTCGAC
This sequence comes from Oleiharenicola sp., assembly GCA_031390295.1. Lineage (GTDB taxonomy): Bacteria > Verrucomicrobiota > Verrucomicrobiia > Opitutales > Opitutaceae > Lacunisphaera. Next base: position 4,857 of record JANMTJ010000382.1, on the reverse strand, counting down.
TCCGGCTTGAAGGCCGCCGAGACCGAGGTTCCGACCATCAAGGTGGAGGAAGCCGCGCCCGCCACCCCTCCGAAGAACTAAGCCATCACCGCCATGGTGAGCTCGACGAGCGCTGTTCTTCCCCGCCGACCTCTCACGATCACCCCCGCGAGCGTCATCGTCGTCTGCGTCGCGGCGCTGGTCTCGATCGGCCTGGTGGTGCTTTTCAGCGCGAGCTCGCCCATCAAGGGCGGGCCCTACGCCTACCTCTACAAGCAGTTCATCTTCCTTGCGCTCGCCATCGGGGCCGGTTGGACGGTGGCCATCGCCGATCTCGAGCAGTTGCGCAAATTCGCCTGGATCGCCTCGGCCATCGCGCTGGTCCTCCTCGTCCTGGTGCTGATCCCGCAGATCGGGGTCAGCGTCAAGGGCAGCCGCCGCTGGCTCGGCTTGGGTGGCGTGCGTCTGCAGGTGTCGGAGTTCGCCAAGCTCGCCCTCGTGTTCTCCCTCGCGCACTACCTCGCGCTCAACCAGAGCAAGCTGCACGACCTCTGGCGTGGCTTCGTCATACCCGCGGCCTGGACCGGGTTGTTCGCCCTGCTGGTGCTGGTCGAGCCGGATTTCGGCACGGCCTTCCTGCTGGGCTCCATCGGCATGATTTTGCTTTTCCTTGCCGGTGCGCGGTTGAAGTTCCTGGTCCCCTCGATCGCGCTCGCCCTGCTGGGCTTCGCCATCCTGGTGCTGCACAATCCCGTGCGCCTGCGCCGCATCACCTCGTTCATGGACATCGAGGCGAATCGCGGGGACGGCGCCTACCAGCTCTGGCAGGCCATCCTCGCCTTCGCGGCCGGCGGCGTGGACGGCGTCGGCCTGGGCCAGGGCCGGCAGCAGAATTCCTTCCTGCCCGAGGCGCACACTGACTTCATCTTCGCCATCATGGGCGAGGAGATGGGCCTCATCTTCACCCTGCTGGTCGTGGCGCTGTTCGTGACGATCTTCGTGGCCGGCCTCATGCATGTGCGCCGGGCGCCCAACCTGTTCCAGTTCCTGCTCGTGACCGGCTGCCTCCTGCTCATCTGCCTGCAGGCGATCATCAACCTCGGTGTCGTCACGGGCATGCTGCCGACCAAGGGCATGTCGCTGCCCTTCATCAGCGCGGGCGGTTCCAATCTCCTCCTCATGGGCCTGCTCGTCGGCATCATCATCAACAGCCAGCGCACGTGGGAGCGGCCCAAGCCGCTCGTCCGCCGTCGCGCCCTCACGGAGGTGACCGCATGAGCACCTTTATCATCGCCTGCGGCGGCACCGGCGGCCACCTCTCCCCGGGGATCGCGCTCGCCGAGGCGCTCGTCGCCCTCGGCCACAGCGCCACCCTGCTCATCAGCCACAAGAAGGTGGATGCGCGGCTCAGCGAGAAATACCCGCAGCTCACCTTCGTGCGCGTGCCGAGCGCGCCGTTCGGCTGGCGGCCCGACACGCACCTGCTCTTCCACTGGCGCCAGACCCAGGGGCTGCTCTTCAGCCTCGCCCTCATCAAGCGCGTCCGGCCCGATGTCATCATCGGCTTTGGCGGTTTCACCAATGCCGGGGTGGTGATGGCCGGCCGGATTTGCCGGGTGCCGGTGGCCCTGCATGAGGCCAACCGCATCCCCGGTCGCGCCATCCGCGTGCTGTCGCGCTTCGCCAAGCGCCTCTACCTGCCGCCCGGCGTGCGCCTGCCCGGCCGGCTGGGCCTCATGGTCCGCCACACCGGCCTGCCGGTGCGCAACGAGATCATCCGCCTTTCCCGCGCCGAGGCCCGCTCCCGGCTCGGGGTCGATCCCGTGCAGAAGCTGCTCGTTGTGCTCGGGGGCAGCCAGGGCTCCGGCCCGCTCAACCAGTGGATCGAGGCCCACGTGCCGTCGCTGGCCCATGAGGGCGTGCAGGTCTGGTGCGTCACCGGGCTCGGCAAGGGTGAGATCGGCGTCCGGGAATTCCCGGGCAAGAACGGCCAGGTGGTGCGCGCCTGGAGCGAACAGTTTTCCGACCGGATCGGCGTGCTCATGTCGGCGGCCGACCTCGTGCTCAGCCGCGCCGGTGCCGGTACGCTGGCCGAGCTCGTGCGGTGCGAGACTCCCGCGATCCTCATTCCCTATCCTTACGCCGCCGACGACCACCAGCGGGCCAACGCCGCCTATTTCGAGCAGCAGGGTGGCGGACTCGTCATCGCGGAGAATGCCCTGGCGGGCCTGCGGCAGGAGATCCTCGATGTCACCTTCAATGACTGGTTGCTGAACAAATTCCGCACCAACCTCCGGCGCATGTCCCAGGAGAACTGCATCGACAACATCGTGCAGGATCTCGAGGCGCTCGCCACGGGTGCGCCACCGCCCCGCCAGTTGCGGCACTCGCCCCAACCCATATGAGCGCCCCGACCCCGGTATTCGGTCTCGCGGCGGAGCGCATCCACCTGCTCGGTGCGGGCGGCATGGGCATGGCGCCGCTCGGCCTCTATCTCGCCCAGCTGGGATTCCGGGTCAGCGGCGAGGACGACGCTTGGAATCCGGCGGTGCGCGCACTCCTGGAACACGCGGGTGTGACCCTCACGGCCGTCGGGGCGCTGCCCGACGACGCGCAGCTGGTGGTATATTCGTCAGCGGTGGCGGTCACGCACGACTCGCGCCGGCGGGCGACGGCGCGAGGCCTGCCGCAAGTAAGGCGCGGTGAGATGCTCGCCGAGGTGGTAAAGGGGCGGAAGCTCGTCGCAATCGTCGGCTCACATGGCAAGACGACCACGACGGCGATGTTGATCACCGTGTTGCAGCGGGCCAATTTTCCCTGCGGTTGGATTCTCGGCGGACTGTTCAACGACGATGTGTTGCCCTCGGCGAAAGCCGGCGCCAGCGACTGGATTATCGCCGAGGTGGACGAGAGTGACGGCACGATCGGCGGCTTTAGCCCGGAAGTGACGCTCGTGGTGAATCTCGACTGGGATCACGCCGACCACTACCCGAAACTTGCCGATCTGGAGACGGCCTTTGCCGCGCTGCTGGCCCGGACCAAGGGAGCGATTTTCCTCAGCGATGCCTGCCAGATGTCAGCCCGGATCGCGGCCCGGGGCGGCTTCACCGCTCCGGTCTATACTTTCGGCCGGACCGGAGAATACCAGTATCATCTATTAAATGACACTTCTGCCGGACAGACTCTGGCCCTCGGCGGGAGCTATGCGCTCACGGAGGCCAAGGTTCTGGCTCACGGCGAGTTCAACGCGATCAATGCCGGTGCGGCACTGGCGGTGGCGCAGCATCTCGGCGCGCGGGTGGAGTCCGCCTCCCTGGCCGGATTTGCCGGGGTCCGTCGCCGTCAGTCTGTGCTGCACGCCTCCTCCATCCGGGTCTATGAGGACTACGCGCACCATCCGACTGAGATCCGTGCCTTGCTGGCGAGCCTGCACAAGGAATGGCCGGGCCGGCTCAACGTGGTTTTCCAGCCGCACCGTTACACGCGCACGGCGCAGTTCAAGGCCGAGTTCGCGGCGGCGCTCGCGCCGGCGGACAGCCTTTACCTGATGGACGTGTACGCGGCGAGCGAGTCGCCGGTCGCCGGCGGCACGACCGCCGACATCTACGCGGAGCTGAAGAAAACCGGCGCGGCGGACCACGTCACCTACCTGCCCGGCAACGATGCCGGCCTGCTGCGGGCGTTGAAGGCCGGCCTCCAGCCCGGCGACACCCTCGTTTTCGTCGGGGCGGGCGACATCGAGCAGACCGCCCGACAATTCGTGACCCGGCTCAAGGCGGAAGAGCAGCGCGAGGCGGCGTGGAATGATTTTCTCACGGCGGCCCGCGCACGGCTCGGAGCGGAGAGCCGGCTGGTGGAGCGCGAGTTGCTGGCCCCGAAAACCACGATGCGCGTGGGCGGACCGGCGCGGGTATATGCCGAACCGGCCAGTGCGGAGGATTTGCGGCAGCTTTTGCTTGAGGCCAACGGCCGCCAGCTGCCAGTGCTGCTGCTGGGACGCGGCTCCAATCTCATCATTCCCGACGAGGGCGTGGACGGGCTGGTGATCAGCCTGGGTCACGCGAACTGGCAGAAGTTTGAGTCTCACCCGGACGGACGCGTCTGGACCGGGGCGGGCCTGCGGTTGAAAAACCTGTGCGGTCTCGCCACCAAGGCGGGCCTGAAGGGCTTCGAATTCCTCGAGGGCATCCCCGGTTCGGTGGGCGGCGCGCTGCGCATGAACGCCGGGGCGATGGGCGGCTGGATGTTCGATGTGGTCGAGGAAGTGCACCTGATGACGATGGCGGGCGAGATCCGGACCTTGAAGAAGGCAGACATGCACGTGGATTACCGTCACTGCGAGGAACTCGAGGATACCATCGCACTCGGCGCCTGGCTGCGTCCTGCGGCCAGCGCCGATGCGACCGACATCCGCCGGCAGATTGATGTTTACCAAAAAAAGCGGGTGGAGTCCCAGCCGCGCGAGCCGAGTGCAGGTTGCATTTTCAAGAACCCGCCGGACAACTCCGCCGGCCGGCTCATCGACGAGCTGGGCCTGAAGGGTGAGCGGGTGGGGGATGCCGAGGTGTCGCCCGTGCATGCCAATTTCATCGTCAACCGCGGCCATGCGACCAGCGCCGACATCATTGGATTGGTGCGCAAGATCCGTGCCCGGGTGAAGAGCGCCCGCGGCATCGACCTCGAGCCCGAGGTGTTGCTTTACGGGCAGGAATGGAGGGACGTGCTGTGAAGATTTGCCTTCATGTAGGTTGCGCGCTTGCGCGCAACGTGGCCCGCAAGCGGGCCACCTACAAAACGAGCAGGAGGGACGTGCTGTGAGAACCCCCATCATTGCCATCCTGGCCGGCGGCACCTCGCCCGAGCGCGAGGTCTCCCTTG
>JANMTJ010000377.1:0-5647 GCA_031390295.1 Oleiharenicola sp. | reverse complement strand
TAGGTGCGGTTGTAGGGCCAGATGTCGCAGACGGCCTTGAAGCGGATGTCCGGGATCTTGAGCGCGGCGTTGAGCAGCACGCGGCCCTGCTCGCCGCAGCCGATGAGGGCCACGTTGAGCGCGGCGCGGCCGGCGGTCGCCTGGGCGCGCGCCACGTAGGGCGCCACCAGGACGGCGGCGCCGAGCTTCAGGCCGGTGGCCAGGAAATCGCGGCGCGTGGCCTCGGGGGGAACGGGGGCGTCAGTCATTTTTGTCGGGCCAGAGGGCGAAGCGGTTGTGGCGGACGAGAACCAGGGCGGCGATGACCAGCCCGAGGTAGACCCCGAGCCACGCCACGCCATCCCCCTGCTGGACCGCCATCAGGCCAAAGGCCAGGGCGATGTAGAGCAGGCCCATCACGATGAGCGTGAGCCGGGTCTTGAGACCCAGCAGCAGCGCGAAGCCGAGCACGAACAGGATGTACCCCAGCGGCAGGGCGAACGACTTGGTCGCCCACAGCGGGAGGAACGAGGCGCCGGTGATGCCCGTGGCCATCCGCGACATGTTGGTGTAATAGTTCGCGAAGGAGTAGGAGCCGCCGGACTCGAATTTCTCGACGGCGGACATGAGGGCCCGCGTGGCCAGGAACAGCCGCAGGAGCAGGAAGGCCGAGGTCATTTCGCTACGGACCGGGTTCGGGGTGGGAGTTGGTTGGGTCATGGGGACGGAATAAGGGAGGTGATCAGAGGCGATGGCGGGCCGGCGTCAAGACGTGGAAAGGTTTATGGCTCAGACGCCGAAGCCGGGGCGGTATTGCTTGGTGATGTACTGGTTGGCGGACGGCAGGTTGGTGACCTTCAGGTTGGCGGCGTCCCATTCGATCGGCCGGCGGGCGCGTACGGCGACGTTGCTCAGGAGGCAGAGCTCGGTGAGCCGGGAGGCGTAGGCGAAGTCCGAGCCGGCAGCCGGGCCGCCCTTGCAGGCGCGGATCCACTCGGCGAAATGCCCGCCCTCGATGCGGGGGATGGTCTTGGCCGGCAGGGACGGCTGGGCCTCCTTCATCCTGGCCTCCGGGATGATCCGGATGCTCTCGTAGTAGGTGGGGGCCAGCACGGTGTTCTTGCTGCCGATGACCAGCGTGCCGTTGTCCGGCAGCGCCTTGTCGTCGGACCAGGAGTCGGGCAGGCGCGGCTTCAGGCCGCCGTCATACCAGGTCCACTTGATGGCGGGCCGGCCGCCCCGGGCCGCGAAGGTGTAGACGATCATCGACGAGGTCGGCGCGCTGATGTCGTTGGCGCGGCCGCTGATCGCCTCGATCCGCACGGGCGCATCGAGGCTGAGGGCGTAGAAGGCCCCGTCCATGATGTGGCAGCCCATGTCGCCCTGCGCGCCGGTGCCGAAATCCCAATAGCCGCGCCAGGCGAAAGGCACATAGGCCGGATCGTAGGGGCGGTCGGCCGCGACGCCGAGCCAGAGGTTCCAGTCGAGGGTGTCGGGCACGACCGGGATCATCTTGCTGTGGTCGGGGGGCTTCACGCCCTGGGGCCAGATCGGGCGGTCCGTCCAGCTGTGGATTTCCGCCACCTCGCCGAGGATGCCGGCCTCGTACCATTCCTTGAGCAGGCGCGGCCCCTCGAAGGCGTGGCCCTGGTTGCCCATGATGGTCGCGACCTTTTTCTCGGCGGCGACCTTGGCCAGCTGGCGGGCTTCCCAGATGGTGTGCGTCAGGGGCTTCTCGCAGAACACGTGCTTGCCGAGCTGCAGCGCCGCCAGGGCGATCGGATAGTGCATGTGGTCCGGCGTGGACACCGTGACGGCGTCGATCTTGCCGCCCATTTTGTCCAGCATCTGCCGGTAGTCGCGGAAGCGCGGCACGTCCGGGTAGGTTTCGTAGGTCTTCTTGGCGCGTTCGTCGTCCACGTCGCAGAAGGCCACGAAGTTCTCGCCCTTGAGGCCGTTGATGGCGGACTGGCCCTGGCCGCCGACGCCGATGCAGGCGACATTCAGGCGGTTGTTGGGCGTGGGGGTGCCGGGAGCCTGGCCCTTGAGGATCTGGGGGAAGGTCGCCGCGGCCACGGAGGCCAGGCCGGCGGAGCGGATGAACGAGCGGCGGGTGACGGGGTTATTCATAAGCGGGAGGAGTGGGCGGTTGGAAAGCAACGGCCGGGTCGGACCGACCCTGCAGGTTACCAGCGAGACGCATGACGATGGCTCCCGCAAATCAAAAACCCGTTATCCCTCCCCGTCTCTTGCCGGAAACTCCTCACGCCTTGCCACCCCACCCTGCCGGCGGCCGGGCGGGTGACCGCGCTTTGTAGCAGGTTCCTGCGACATGACCCGTGGAAACCCTCCCCCTCCCTTGCCGGAATCTGTTCGTTCCTTGTCCCCGGCCATACTCACGCCAAGCCGCAGGGACGCAAAGAGAGGCATTATTCCAGCCGTTTCCGCCAAGCCGGGTCGTCGCGACGGTGATGCATTACGGCGAATACAACGATCCGACTTTCATCGATCAAGTATAGCACCCGGTGCGGACGAAGCGCGGCAGCGCGGAGATGGCGTTGAGAAGCGAAGCGGAACAGCCCGGAGCGCCAGCGCAGGGCAGCTGATGGCGGGTGCCCTCAGGGCGACGACAGCTGCAAATCAGCCTCGGCGACAGCCCAGGTTACTGCAGCACCCGGATTCTGCCGGTAAGCGGCAACGCGTTCATCGACGAGACGCTTCTCCTCCGGTGAAAGCGGTGCGGCTGCATCAAGATCATCCAGTCGCGAACGGACTGCTTCGCGTTCAGTCGGCGTGAGTCGGGATAATTCAGCGAGAATTTCCGTCGTGCTCATGGGGTAAGATCGATGGCCAGAAATGGTCAGCGTTTGGCCCGTAGACGTTTTTCCATTTCCTGCAGGCTCAGTGCGGCTTGGGGATTCTGGCGGTATTCCGCCCGGCGTTCCTCCACGAGGGCCTCATCCGCGGGTGACAGCGGGAAATGGTCGAGTTCCAACGCCCGGCGCATGAGCAACTGTCGTTGCTCGACGGTCAGGGAAGGCAGCTCGGCGAGGACCTCATTGAAGCTCACAGCCTGAACCTAGCGTTCACCTCCCTGTCCGCAAGCCCGGTTTGGCCACGAAGAGGCACGAAATGACGCGAGCATCTGGCCGGTCAGGGCAGCACCGCCGAACCTGGCTTTGAGCAACGCCAATGCAGCAAACAGGGCGATCAGGATAAGGGCCGAAACGAGCAGTTGGGTCATGGGATTGGGTGCTTACCGCTTAAAACTGACCGCTTATCGCTCATTCATCACCCGTGGCCCCCTTGTCTCGCCGTAGCCCTAAGGCGAAGGAGGAGGGCGCTGGGTGGGAATTCGGGCCGCCGGCCGGAGGCGTCAAATGTTCTGTCGGGCGGCGGTCCGGACACCCCCGCCAAGATCAAAATCCGCAGCCTGGCTCCTTCCATGAGCCTGATGCTTGTCATCTGTTATATGACAAGTGTGCAGGGGAATTTTTGTCATATAATAGATGACAAACGTTCATTGGGGGACCAAGCTGTGGGCATGAGTATGGCGAATGCGGTGGCCAGCCTGCCTGGCTTGGTCGGGACACTCCTGGAAGCCGGCGCGGAACAGATGCGCGCCGCCGGACGGCGGAAGAAACCCGACCGGCGCCCGGCACGATGCACCACGCTGCGGCCCGGACCGGACACACCCGTCTGGAACCAGTTGGTCAAGCACGCCGCCCCGTATCTGCGCAAACGCGGCGACAAGGTGAGACTGGCCCGGCTGCTGGGCGTGTCCCGGCAGCGTCTGCATCAGCTGCTGGTCGAGCGCAGTGCGTGCGCCGATGCCGAGCGGACGCTGTTGCTGGTGGCCTGGGTTCACGCCCGCCGATCAGGCCAGGAGTGGGTCTGAGAGACCCCGGGGTGCGAGGGCCCTGCGCCATGGGATGCTTGTCATCTATTATATGACAAGTTTTCAGGGGAGGTGGAGAGGAGGTTTGTCATATAATAGATGACAAACGTGCTGGGAGGGACGGGGAGTCTGGCAAAGCCTGTCCTGCGGCAATGGGCGGTGCACCCACCGGGCGGCGCTCTCCCCCGCCCTGGGGACCGGCCGGAGGCGTCAAATGTTCTGTCGGGCGGCGGTCCGGGCAAACCCTCCCCTGCGTCAAAATCCAACCGGCTCAGTATTCCACGTCGCGGCAGCGGGCTTCGAGCTGGCGGGACAGCAGATCGATTTGCTTCGGGTTCAGCACGTCTCTTCGCATATTCACGAAGCCGCATAGATAACTGGTGTGGACAACGCTCACCGGATGAACGGCATTGGGCGGCACGACATACCAGCAGGGAAAAACCAAGATCGGTCTGACTTCGAGGCGCTCGCCGGTCATCAGGGACAGCCAATCACGGAGCCAGATGGCGTTGCGGGCGGCCTGATCCAGACCGTAGTGGTCCTCGGCCCACGGCCAGCTTAACTCCTTGCCGTTGTAGAGCACCTCGTGGTCCTTGCGTCCGGGACGGGCATTCCCCTTGCGGCGCATCTTGGTCTCGATGGAGAAGACCCCGCCCGGCCCGATGGCGACGTGATCGATGTTGAATTCCTTTTTGCCGCTTTCAGCCGGCACGTCATGGAATACCTGCCATCCCTGCATTTTCAATGGCTCCAGCTCCTCCGCCGTCATGCGTTCGCCAAACCAGCCGAGGTGGTGGTTGCCACGGCGAAATGCTTCCTTGGCCAGATACCAGGAACCCGCCGCCACCAAGCCCAGAGCCACGAACAAGGCCAGCACCAGGCGCCACCCTTGGCTGCCAACTTGTAGGTACTGCAGGCTGATCAATACTCCTGAGCCACTCAGGATCGGTATGACCATGAGCGCCATTAGCAGATAGATCATGTTCTCGTCCATCAGATCGATTCGCTGCTTAAGCGACTCGCCTGGGCCACGGAGCAATTTGTCACGCTCTGGTTTGAAAGGCAGTTTCGGGCGCCGCTTCGCTTTCAGCCATTGCACGGCCAGGAAAAGCGCGCCGAACACAATCAATACATATATCGTAAGGAAAACGGAGATGGTCATGACAGGTCCGCCCTTTTGTCCATTGCCCGCGATTGAGGCTTGGCTCTCATCTTTTGATGAGGTGTCCCATTACCGAGAAGGGACTGAAGAGTTGCCGCGGCATGTCTGGTCGGCGGTTTTCGGGAAGGTTGAGGCGTGAGGATCGATTTCATTTTGTCGATCGTGTCGCTATAGTTTTTTCCAGAGGGAGTGACATTCAACACGACTTCGTTCTTTTGATGGGAAAGCTTAACGGCAACCGAACCATCCTTCAGTTCCTCGATGTCGACGATATTGGTCTCGTCGAACACGACCCGGACGCGTCGGCCGAACGCGCTTTCGTTATCTTCGACGATTCGGATTCTACCCATGGTTAAAGTGGCACCACACGGTAGCCCAATGGCAGGTTGAATCTCTGGCAGAGACTTGCCAAATAGGCCTCGTCCTCTGCGCCCAGCGCGGTGCGGCCGACGATCACGAGTCGGTCAGGGCGCCGACCAGCCCGGGCCGGGTGGTAGGCGTATTCGAGGATCTGCCCGAGGGCCTGGCGGATGACAGCGCGTGGGTCGAGGTCTGACTTGATCTCAAAATAGATAAGCTCCTGGTCGGTCTCGACGCGGACATCGACA
>JANMTJ010000366.1:0-16461 GCA_031390295.1 Oleiharenicola sp. | reverse complement strand
CTTTCTCGATATCGCGACCGAAGCCGGCATCAAAACTGGCGTAGCGATCGGCGACGAACTTCTCGAACTTCCCATCCGCCAGGATCTGCCGGGCCAGCTTGAACGCCAGGGCATACGCATCCATCCCGCCGATATGCGCGTGGAAAAGATCGTCCACGTCCGTCGACTGCCGACGGAGCTTGGCGTCAAAATTGAAGCCGCCCGATCCCAGGCCTCCCGCTTTGATGATCGAGTCCATCGCGAGCGTGAGCTCCTTCACGTCGGTGTTGAACTGGTCGGTGTCCCAGCCGAGCAGCGTGTCGCCAGCGTTGGCATCGATGGAGCCCAGCATCGCCTGGGAAGCGGCGACCTCGATCTCGTGCTGGAAGGTGTGACCCGCCAGCGTGGCGTGGTTGGTTTCGATGTTGAACTTGAAGTGCTTTTCGAGGCCGTAGGTGCGGAGGAAGGCGATGCCGCTGGCGACGTCGAAGTCATACTGGTGTTTCGTCGGCTCCTTCGGCTTGGGCTCGATGAGGAACTGGCCCTTGAAGCCGATGCTCCTGGCGTAATCGAGCGCCATGTGCATGAAGCGGGCGAGGTGGTCCTGTTCGCGCTTCAGGTTGGTGTTGAGGAGGGTTTCATAGCCCTCGCGGCCACCCCAGAAGACGTAGTTTTCGCCACCGAGTTCCAAGGTGGCGTCCATCGCGGACTTCACCTGCGCGGCGGCATAGGCGAAGACATGGGCGTCGGGGTTGGTCGAGGCCCCGCACATGAAGCGCGGGTTGGAGAAAAGGTTGGCGGTGCCCCAGAGGAGCTTCACGCCGGTGGTCTTTTGCAGGCCCTTGGCGTGGGCGACGATCTTGGCGAGGTTCTTGTTGGACTCGGCGAGGGTGCGGCCCTCGGGCGCGATGTCGCGGTCGTGGAAACACCAGAACGGGGCCTCGATTTTCTGGAAAAACTCAAAGGCGGCGTCCATGCGGACCTGGGCGACGGAAACGGGGTCGGGGCCGCTTTCCCACGGGCGGTTGATAGTGCCGGGACCGAATGGATCGGAGCCGACGCCACGAAACGAGTGCCAGTAGGCGATGGAGAAGCGCATGTGCTCCTTCAACGTGCGCCCGTCGATGATCTCCGCGGGGTTGTAGTGCTTGAAGGAGAGGGCGTTGGCGGAACGCGGCCCTTCGTAGCGAATTTTGCCAATCTGGGGGAAATGCGAGTTCGAGGTTTTCATTCAGGAGTTGGGCTAAAAGCCGTTGGCTCCAAGCCAGTGACCGGGGTAAGGGGTAGCAAGGTTCAGTTTCGGTTATCACGTATTCCGCTCTCAAGGGATGGCCCATACTAACTATAGACTTGAATCCGGAACACCGTCCGGTGTGTATCTGCCCACCCCATGAGCGAAAGGCGCGTTACCCTGTCTGATATTGCCCAAAAGGCCGGCGTGCATGTCACCACCGTCTCGCTGGCCATGCGCAATCACCCTCGCTTGCCGGAGACCACCCGGCGGCGCATCCAGGCGCTGGCCCAACAGATGGGTTATACGCCCGATCCCTTGTTGCGTGCGTTGGTGGCTTATCGCGGTGGCATTATCGAACGGCGCAATACACCGACCCTCGCCTATGTCACCAACTGGAACACCCAGTGGGGCTGGAAGAAAGTAACGGCGCATGGGGAATTTTTCACCGGGGCCCAAGCCAAGGCCACCGAACTCGGCTACAAGCTGGAACACTTCTGGCTCAAAGGGGAGGGGATGAGCCAGGAAAGGCTGGGCCAGATCCTCTATTCCCGCGGCATCAACGGGCTGATCATTGCCTCGCACAGCCGGGAAATGGGGGATGACCTCCTGCTGAAGTGGGAAAACTTCAGCGCGGTGAAGATCGACTACTTTCCGCACCAGCCGGCCCTGCACAACGTAACCAACAATCAAAGCCATATCATCCGGCTCGCCATGCAGAAGGTGATGGCCGCCGGCTACCGGCGCGTGGGCTTTGTGATGCATCGCGGCTGGGATCATGCCGTCGATCACAACTGGACCGCCGGCTATCTGTGCGAGCAGCAGCAACTGGCGCTGAAGGACCGGATACCCGCGCATATTTTCCCTGAGCTCCATCCGATCGAGCGCTGGTTCCACGAACACAACGCCCTCGTCGAGGTGGACCGAAAACCATTCGAAAAATGGTTCAACCGGTATCAGCCGGAAGTTCTGATCGCCAAGGGCACCGCGGTGCTGCCGGCGCTGGAGAAAATGGGCCTGCGCGTTCCCCAGGACGTCGCCTTTGTGGATCTCTTTCTTGAGCGGATCGACGGCCCGGTCGCGGGGGTGCGCCAGAACCATGAAACTGTCGGCGCGCTGGCGGTGGAGATCCTCGCGGGTCAGTTGCAGCACAATAAGTTCGGGGTGCCCGAGATCCCCACCACGACCTACGTCGAGGGCACCTGGCATGACGGTGCAACCTGTCCGTTGCAAGTGGTCGTCGCGGCAAGAGTCGGCTTGCGAAACCGCTGACCGTGGCTCCAAGTGGGCGCTTTCCCCATCATGAGCAGCTACACCCCGGACACCAACCGCTACGAAGCCATCTGCTACGCCCGCTGCGGTCGCAGCGGCTTGAAGCTACCCCGTATCTCGCTGGGTTTGTGGCACAATTTCGGGGGAATAGACCCGCTGGACAACCAGCGGGCGATGCTGCGCCGGGCGTTCGACCTCGGGATCACGCACTTTGACCTGGCCAACAACTATGGGCCGCCCCCCGGCTCGGCGGAGGAAAATTTCGGCCGGCTGCTGCGGGAGGATTTCGCGGCGCACCGCGACGAGCTCATCATCTCCACCAAAGCCGGCTACAACATGTGGGCCGGTCCGTATGGCGAATGGGGTTCGCGCAAATACCTCCTGGCCTCGCTCGACCAGAGCCTGAAGCGCATGGGGATTCCTTATGTGGACATTTTTTATCATCACCGGCCCGATCCCGACACGCCGATGGAAGAATCCATGGGCGCGGTGGCCGATGCGGTGAAATCCGGCCGGGCCCTTTATGCGGGCGTGTCCAACTACAACGCCGCGCAGACGCGCCAGGCCGCCGTCATCCTGAAGAGCCTCGGGGTGCCGCTGCTGATCCACCAACCGGTCTACAACATGTTCAACCGATGGGTGGAGCCCGAGCTGCTGCCGGCCCTGGCGGAGTTCGGCACGGGCTGCATCCCCTTTTCGCCCCTGGCGCAAGGCCTGCTGACCAACCGCTACCTGCAGGGTATTCCGCAGGATTCCCGCGCGCACAAGCCCAGTGGGTTTCTCCAGAGCGAGGCGATTACCCCCGCCGTGCTCGCCAAAATCCGCGCCCTCAACGATCTCGCCCAGCAGCGGGGTGCCACGCTCGCGCAGTTTGCGACCCTGTGGCTGCTCCGCCGACCCGAGATTACCACGGTGCTGATTGGCGCCAGCAAGGTCGCCCAGATCGACGACATCCACTCCGGCCTGAAGCTCCCGCCGCTTTCCGCCACCGAACAGGCCCAGGTGGAAAAGATCCTGGCGGGTTGACGCTGCACCCTACGGCAGGTTGCGGCCGAACTGCTGGTGGTAGGTCTGGCGAAGGCTGCTGACAATGGCGGCCGGGGTCTTGGGCTGCCGGCGGATCTGGTCCCAGCGGCGAAGCACCTCGGCCTCGTCGTTGCTGCTAATGGCGAGAAAGGCGAGGGTTGCGAGGGCCGTGGGGTGATCCGGCTGGCGCTCGAGGGCGAGATTGAGCGCGGCAACCGCCTCGGCGGTGCGTCCGGCGGTGATGTAGGTGGTGGCGAGTTCGACCAAGGGTGAGGCCTCGCTGGGGCGCAGCTGGTAACCATAACGAAATTCGGCGATCGCTTCGTCGAGCCGGTTGGCGGATCTCAGCCAACGGGCATATTCCAGGTGCAGGCTGGGGGACTGGGGGCAGTGGGAGAGGCCGGTGAGCATCGCGCTCACGGCGGCTTGGGTCTGGCCCAGGCCGCGCAGGGCGTCGGTCAGCCGCAACCAGGCGTCGGAATCCGCCGGGTTCAAGGCCACGGCCTTTTCCAGGTGATTCTTGGCGGCGCCGTAGTTGCGGTCATCCAGCAGCAACTGGCCGGCCTGGCGGTGGTAGGTGCTCGCATTGGGTGCGAGGGCAATGGCGCGGTCGAGCAAATCCAAGGCGACCGTCCGGTTGCCTGCGGCGTTGGCCACCGCCGCCGCGACACTGAGGCGATAGGCGTCAAAGCAGACTTCCGCGAGATCATCCACCCAGGGATCGGGCAAGTCGCTGAATTCGCGCCGGCCGATGGCGGCCTTGAGCGAGTCGGCCGTGGCGTGATCGCCGAGCTGTTCGCTGATGGTCACGAGCAGGGACAGGACACCAATGGAATCGGGGTGCCGGGCCATGGCTTCTTCCAGGCGCCCCCGGGCCTTGGTCCAATCGTTGGCCGTGAGATCGCACCGGGCGAGACCAAGCAAAGCGTAAGGATCACCGGGGGCGCGACGCAGCACCTCGGCATAAACCTGGGCGGCTTCAGCGGGACGGTTACTCTTGAGCAGGACATCGCCGAGCCGCAGGCGGGCCGGGATGTAGTCCGGCGCCAGGTCGACGGCCTGCTGGCGGAGGGGCAGCGCTTCCTCCATGCGGCCGAAGATGGCGATGATGCTGGCCTGCAGGTGGGGCCACCGGGCATTGGCGGGCTCGATCTGGCGCAGGCCATCGTAGCAGGTCATCGCCTCGGGGAAGAAGCCGTTGGCATGATAGAGGCGGCTGAGTTCGGCGAGGCCCTCGGTGGAATGCAGCCAGTGCCGGGCGCGCGCCTCCGCCGCGGCAAGGCTTTCGGCGAGAGTCGCCTGCTGGCCGGCCAGCGTAGGAACCGCCGGAATATGCCGGGCCGCAACGACGTGGCGGGTTACGACCCGGTAGCCATACCAGGTTCCGCCGCCCAGCAGGGCGACGAGCGTGATGGCCTGCGCGAGTTTGCGTCGATTCATGGGCAATCAGCGTGCGGCCTTGGGTCGCCAGAGGGTGATGCGATCCATCCGGTCAAACGGCGGATAGGAATAGAAGCCGGCGGTGACAATGGACTGCCGGCCCGAGCCGTCGAGGTCGCCGGCCGCGCAGGTGATCAGCTGGATCGGAGCCCGGGCCAGCACATGCATGCTGAAATTCATCCGGCCGTCGTTCTTGAAGGCCACGAGCGACACGGCGTCGGGATTCTTCCAGTTGTTGAAGCCGCTGGTGCAGACGATGTCCATGACGCCGCGGCCATCCAGATCCACTCCGATCGGGGAGTAGGCGCCGGCCAGATCGCCGATCCGGTGGTAGCGAAAATTTCCGCCACCGGTGTTCTCCAGCCACTGCAGGCCGTGCCACGGGCGCGTGCCGGGATCAGCATAGGCAAAGCCGTCGCCGTTGGTGTACAGGATGTCGGGCCGGCCGTCGCGGTTGAGATCGCACAGGCTGAGGCCGCTGCTGCCGTAGTCCTCATTGGTGGAACCGAAGATGATCTTGGGGGTGAAGTTCCCCTGCCCGTCGTTCTCGAACAGGTGGATTTCCTCCCATTGCTGTGAGACGAGGGCGACGATATCGAGGGTGCGGTCGCCGTTCAGGTCCGCGACACAGACGTTGATGGTGCCTGACAGGTTCAGGAGAATCTTGCTCTCGAACTGCCAGCCGCCGAGGTTGCGCATCCAGCGGATCTCACCCTGGTCGTAGCCGAACTGCCCGACCGCGAGGTCGAGGCGGCCGTCGCCGTCGAAGTCGCCGGCCCGGATGTCGGTCACGCGGGCGATGCGCTCGGCGATGACATGGGTGGTGAACTTTTGCCGGCCATCATTTTCCAGGATGATGACGGAGCCGATTTTGTCGTTGTTGGGGAAGACCTCGCCCATGCAGGAGACGAGCAGGTCCAGGTCCTTGTCACCATCCAGGTCCACGGCCTCCACGTGCACGGGCGAGGACAGGCCGGCCATCAGGGTGGATTCGCTGAATTTGCCCGGCTCGGCCTGGCGCAGCCACGTGACTGCATTCAGCTTGTCATCACAGACCAAGATGTCTGCGCGTCCGTCACGATCGAGATCCACCACGTTGATGTGGGAGATCCACGGCTTGCCCTCGAAGGGCAGGCCGATGGATTCCTTGGTGAACCGCTCCAGATCAATCACGATGGGCGGCTGGAGGGAAACGCGCGGCGCCGGGGCTATCGTCGGTCCACAGCCGGCCAGCAGGACAAGCCAGGCCGGGCCGAGCGCAAAACCCATCAGGCAACGAAAATGGAGAGAGGGAGTGAAGTTCACGGGAGGGAGGGTTGTCTCTGCAACCGGCGACTAGCGTACACCTCGGTGACAAAAGGTAAATACGCATCCAGCCCGTGCAGCCGGCGGCCGGATCGGTCGCTCCGATGCTTAGGGTGAAAGACGGGTACGCCAATCCGGCGGCAACAGCTCGCGGGCGAGTTCCCGCAAGCGTGCGTCGGTCAGATCCAATTCAAATCGTTTCGCGAGCACCAGGAGACGGTAAAGCGAGCTCGTCGGGGCGGTACGCAGTTTCGTCTCGTTGGCTTCGGCTAGACACTTTTGCACCTGCTCGCGGGCCAGGTCCATTTTCCCTCCCTGCGCCAGCACCACGGTCAGACTGACCCGCCGATCCCATGGCAGGCCGCGGTCGGCGCCTGCTGCCAACCTCGTTGTCAGCGCATTCAGCGCCTCAGCGAAGCCGGCCACCTCCCGGCGAGCCAGCGCCACCTGGGCCCGGGCAATGACGGCGCCAAGATCCACCGGAAAGCGCTGCAGGGACTGGCTGACCTGGGCGGCGAAATCCATTTGCCCCATTTCGACAAAATATTCCGCCAGACGACTCAAGGAGGTGGCTTCGTCCTGTTCCTCAACCACGGCGAAAACCGCCACCGACTGGCCCTCGTATCCGGACACGGCGGGAAGTTCGTAGGCGACGGGCCGCAGCCACGGAGGCAGGGACCAGTTGCGCAGGCCGCCCAGAAATGAGAGATCCACCTGTCCGACGCCGAGGCGGACATATTCGTTGAGGTAGCGATCCCAGGACGGAATGACGATGTGGGTGACCCCACGCCGCTCAATCAATGCCAGGGCCTCGGTGGGGCTGGTGGCGCTGAAGATCCGGACCGCCGCCCCGAGGCCCGCTTGGTTTTCCCAGGACAAGGTCCCCACGCCGCGCAATCCGCCGTAATGATACAAGGCCGTCGTTTCATTGGGTGGAGCGAGCACCACGGCCTTGCCGGGCTCCGCGTGTTTCGCGAGCCAGTGGGCGAGATCCCGCGCAATCAGACCGGACAGTTCAGCCTCGTTGAGGGGAACATCCTTCGGGTCCTTGGTGGACGGCCATAGTTGGAACAAGCCCGGCATCAGGAGCAGCGACAGGAACCCCGCCCACAGCTTCAGCGCGAACGAAGGCCTCAGGACATCGCGCAACGACACCGTGATGGCGATCAACAGGGCGAGCAGGACCGCATCAACGCCATTCCAGCGGCCCAGTTGCCAGCAGGCAAAACCCGACCCAACCAGGACGGGACCCAACGCAATGGCCAGGGATGCGCGCGCGGCGGGAGTCGCATCCTTGTGTTGGAGCAACCATCCCGCCGGCAGAACAATCAACAGCGGCAGCAGGGCGGCCCAAGCCATGGGCGACAGGCCATCACGGACCAGCCAGGGCCAGAGATTGGCGGCCTCGGGACTGTTCGCCAGTTTGGTAAGCCGGAAAGACCACAGCTCAGGGGCGAGAAAGCCCGGATTCGATCCCTGCCACATGAGCGCCGGGACGGGAGCGATCGCGGCGAACGCGAAAAGCACCGCGCCCGCGCGCCGGATGTTCCAACCCGATGATGCCCGCCGGCTCCAGCCGGTTACCAGAAAAAGGGCGGCCCCGAGACCGAGCCAGGCCAGGCTGTAGAGCGGATGGATGGACTGCAGCCACCAGGAGCCCAGGTGGGCGGGAGAATATTCGATCAGATAAAACAGGAGACTGCTAACGGCTCCGCCGAGGGCCCACCCAAGCCAATGGGCCGGCGCAGGCATCACGGCCGTTTCAGCCGTGTGGTTGCGGCGCCCGAACCATGCGGCAATCACTGCGCCGACCGTGATACCCAGAATGACGGGTACCATTTCGGCCACGCTGATCCACAGGCCAAAGCCGCCCGCGACACCCGCGATAAAAAACCAGCGGACCGGGCCGTGCGCCGACCGGATGCCAGCCACCAACAACAGCACGCTCGCGAAGGCAAAGGTGCGGCAAAGCGTCTTGTCGTCGGGTATGCCCGGCAGAAATCCCGCCGCCAGTGGAAAGAGTGCGACGAAGCCGAGGGAGAGCAAGACGGCGGGCCAGGCCCCAAATTGCCAGGCCGTGAAGGTGACGGCGGTGGCGAGCAGCAACAAATGCAACAGCGGATCAGCATACAGGGCGGCCCGCTCCACGGACAAGCCGAGTGGCCGGGCGGAAAGGAAATGATCGATTTGGGCGACGAGGCCCAGCCACCACCGGTACGGGGATGGAGCCAGCACGCCCCGCCCGAACGGCGCGTTTTCGTAATCGATCTGACGCACACGCCATTCGCCTCGCGCCAGCATCTGCTGGGTCTGGGAAATCCATTGGGTGCTGTCATTATTCTGCTCCGGCACGATCAACTCCCGCATCTCACCGGCATAACCCGTGGGCGAGTTGGCGGAAACCACGGTATCTCCGGAGACGGCATTCGTGACGTACTCGACCCGCTCCCGGTACGCCGAATGGGACCAGAGCAAAAAGCCGAGCGCCAGCAACGGGACGGCGATCCAGACGCGGGCAATAAGCGGGGAGGGCAGGCTCATGCGGGTCCGGGCAGAATGCCCAAGGGACGGAACCAGAGGCAAGGGGAGAAACCGTCGGGGCGTCTCGGCCGGGACGCGCGCGATAAATCTGAGACTGACGGGAGTCTGTCTGGTGAGTTTCGAGGGAGAGGTCAGATGCGTTGACGCACCTCGGCAGGCAGCAGTTCCATGGCCAGCGCACGCAGCCGGGGATCAGTGATCTCCAGGCCCAGAGTCTTGTTCAAGACCAGCAGATGATAGAGCGAATTCGTGGTCAGGGAGCGCAGGCGGACCTCAGTGATCTCGGCCAGGCAGCGTTGCACTTGCTCGCGTGCCAGATCCAGGCGCTTTCCCCGGGCGAGGACCACCGCCAGGCTGACCCGCCGGTCCCAGGGCAAGTAGCGATCGGCTCCGCCCGCCAGGCGATTGAGAAGCAGCTCAAAAACCGGGGTGAAACTGGTGGCGTCGTTGAGGGCGGCCCAGAGCTGGGCCCGGGCCACCAGCACGTCAAAATCAGCCGGATACTTGAGCAGGGTTTGATGCGATGCCTTGGCGTTTTCCCATTCGGCCTGCTCGATGAAATATTCGGTCAGCCGGCCGGCCGCAACGGGTTCATCCTGTTCATCCACCACCTCGAAAATCCTGACGTATTGTTTTTCAAACCCCGGAATGGACGGCAGCTGAAAGGGGATGGGCCTGAGCCACGCCGGCAAGGCCCAGCGATTCAGTCCCCGGTAAAACATTTCGCCAATCTGCACGGAAGCTGACTGCAGATAGGGATCGAAGAAAGCATCCCACGAGGGAATGACGATATGGGTCACCCCGCGTTGACGGAGCAGGGCAATGGTTTCGGGGCGGGAAGTGGATATCGCGATGCGGATCGCAAAAGTCAGCCCCGTCCGGTTTTCCCATGACAGCGTGCCCAACCCACGGAGACCGCCATAATAGTTCAAGGAGGTGGTCAAATGTGGGGGGGCGAGAACCAAGGCCGGGCCTTCCGCGCTAACGCGTCTGGCGAGCCAATGGGCGAGGTCGCGCTCCACCAAGCCCACCGCTTCACCCACAGTCAGGACATTATCTGCGAGGGATTTCCTAGCTGGAAGGAGTTGGAAAACACCGGGCAGCAGGATCAGCGGGGCACAGACCGCCCAGAGCCAGCGGCGAGGAAGTCGGGTTTTGTCGGAGCCATGAGAGGCAGTCAGGGCGACGAGCAGGACCAGCAGGGTGGCGTCGAGCAGTCCCCACCACCTGAGCTGCAGACAGGCCAGAACGAGGGCGGGCAGGACCACTGCGAGCATCAGGGCAAGCGCGGTGCGTGAAGCCGTCCCGGTCTGGTGCCGCACAGCCAGCCAGATGGCTGGAACTAGCAAACTCAGCGGTAGCAACGTCGCCCAAGCCGCGGAAGTAAATCCATCGCCTTTGATCCAGGCGGCGAGATTTGCGGCCAGAATACCATCGGCTTGTTTCGTCAGTCTGAAAGAGAGGAGGTCAGCGGCCAGAAAGGCGGGATTGCCGGTCTTGATCATGACGAAAGGCACGGCCAACACGGCCGCCGCGGCCAGCAACTTGATGACGAGATCCCGTGGTTTCCATGAAGTGCCACCCTGTTGCATCCAGCCCGTGGTGCGGGCCAGCAATTCACCGCCGCCGATCCAACCCAGCCCGTAGAGGGGATGAACGGCCCGTAACTCCCAGTCGCCGAGATACTGGGGAAAAAACTCGATCAAGCTGGCCGCCAGCACCGTGACCGCCCCGCTAAGTGACCAAGCGCGCCAAGGCAGCGGCAGACAACCTTGCTTACCGCTGTTGGTGAGACGCCGGATCCAGGCCACGGGCAGGGCGCCGAGAGCGATACCGAGGACAAGCGGCACCTGGCTGGCCGGGCTGATCCAAATTCCGAATCCGCCAAAAACTCCCGCGACGGAAAACCAAAATGCTGCGTTCTGGCCAACGGCATCGGCCTTGGCCAAGGAATCTCCGGCCGGTCGATCCAACCCACGGAGGCCAACCATCAAGGGAAGCAGGCTCCCCAAGGCGCAAAAAACTCCCAGAGTTGAATCATCGGGCATGCCGGGCAGAAAACCTGCGACAAAGGGAAACAAGGTCGTTCCGCCGATTGCGATCAGCGAGGCGGACGGGGGGCCAAAGTGCCGGGCCGAAAAAAAGGTGATTCCGGCCAGAATCAGCAGATGCAGCAGGGGGTCGGCATAAAGGGCCGCTCGCTCCACGGCCAGGCCGGGTGGATGTCCATTCAGCAGCTGATCACACCATGCCACCAGCCCCAGCCACCATTTATAGGGCGAAGCAGCATGGGTGGCGCGGCCGAAGGGCGCATTCTCCTCATTAATCTGGCGAACCCGCCACTGGCCTTCGGCGAGCATGCGCTGGGTCTGGGCGATCCATTCGTAACTCCGGCCTTCATGATCGGACAGAACCCGCTCGCGAATGCCCCCCGCATAGCCCGTCAGGGAGGCGGCGCTGGGCACGGACTCACCGCGGCTGAGGGTCGCGATGTGCTCAAGGTGTTGAATCCGCCGGGAATTGACCCAAACCGTAAATCCCATGGCCAGTAGCAGCACGACCATCCAGGCACGGGCGGAAAGCAGGGAGGTCAGGCTCATTCAGTATAGGGATAGAAAGCGACGGACAGGCGACGATGACAGGCTGAAACCAAGACAAAGCAAAGCCCGGATTTGGTTCTGCCTGAGCCTTCCCTTGACTCCCCCGGAGGAGGTTCGTCCTATGGTCGTTGATGATGTTGACTGCCGATTACCCCTGCCGTCGGGCGGTGCGGGCGCCAGCCCGATCACCCTTGGGTCGCTTGCTGTTGCTCTCCCTGGCCTTGGTGGGTTCCGCCCCCCCGACGGTCCGGGCCGCGGAGGGCATTGAGGCCAAGGCCTTCGCCAACCGTTCAGGCCCGCAGGGGGCGACCCTGTTTGCCCGGCTTGCACCGGAGGAAACTGGCGTGCGGACGACCAACCATTATGCCGACCCGAGGATGTGGAACGAGCTATACCATGAATTTGAGATCGGTGCGATCGGTACGGGTGTGGCGATCGGGGACTATGATGGCGACGGTCGCCCTGATGTTTTTGTCGTCAGCAAGACCGAAACCTGCCGTCTCTTCCGCAACCTGGGTAGCTGGAAGTTCGAGGATGTCACCGAGAAGGCGGGCGTGCTCGACCAGGGTCCGGCCGCTGCCGTCTGGAAACAAGGGGCGGCCTTTGCGGACGTGAACAACGACGGCAAACTGGATCTGTATCTCTGCCGGTTTAATGCACCCAATCTGCTCTATCTCAATCAGGGGGATGGCACCTTCCGGGAGTCGGGCAAGGCATCCGGACTGGATGTCGTCGACGCGTCATCCATGGCGGCATTTTGCGATTACGACCGGGACGGCTGGCTTGATGTATATTTGCAGACCAATCTGCTCAACAACGCTGAGCATCCCAGCGGGCAGCGGGACTATTTGTTCCACAACAACCGCAATGGCACCTTTACGGATGTGTCGGCTTCAGCCGGCATTAGTCCGGACGAAACCCAAGGACACTCCGCCTCCTGGTGGGACTACAACAGCGATGGCTGGCCGGACCTGTATGTGGCGAACGATTTTGCCGCGCCGGATTTTCTCTACCGCAACAACCGGAACGGGACCTTCACCAATGTCATCAACCAAGTGGTGCCGCACACGCCGTATTCCTCCATGGGCGCGGATCAGGGTGATCTGAATAACGATGGACGGATCGACCTGATGGTGGCCGAGATGGCGGCCAGCACCCACCAGAAGGACCAGCGCACCATGGCGGATACGCGCAGCCGGACCAAGGATCCCCGGGACGGAACCGTGGCGGTGCCGAACTACCTGCATAACGCCATCTATCTCAACACTGGTACCGGCCGGATGCTCGAGGCGGCCTACCTCATGGGTTTGGCGCACACGGACTGGACCTGGTCGGTGCGTTTTGAGGATTTGGACAATGATGGCCGGCTGGATGCCCATGTGACCAATGGAATGCATCGGGAAATCCACAACACCGACCTGTTGAACAGGATGATGACGGCCGAAAGCGCGGCTGAGCGAGTCAGGCTGGCCCGTAGCGGCCCAGTGCTGACGGAAGCCAATTTGGCCTTCCGGAACCTGGGTGATTTGCGTTTTGAAAATACCGGGCGGGCCTGGGGACTGGATCAGAAAGGCGTTAGCTTTGGCGCGGCGTTCGGCGATCTGGATGGCGATGGCGACCTCGATGTGGTCTACACCAACTATGAGGCCGGGGTGACGGTGCTCCGCAACGACGCGGGCAGCGGACACCGGATCATCGTCGAGTTGCGCGGCACGTCGTCCAATCGCTACGGGGTGGGTGCCACGCTGCGGTTGGAAAGTCCCGCCGGCGTGCAGGTGAGGCAGCTTGTGCTGGCGCGAGGCTATATGTCCACCAGCGAGCCAGTGATGCATTGCGGGCTCGGCCCCGATACGACGGTGACCCGTCTGGAGGTGTCTTGGCCTAGCGGACACAGGCAGGTCTTCGAAAACCTGCAGGCCGACCAGCGCTATACCATCACCGAGCCGTCCGGGCCGGCAATCCCCGCGTCCGGGGCGAAGCAGGAGTCGGCCGGACAATATGAGGAGGTCAGTCAGGCGGCCAATCTCTCGTGGGTGGCGCGGGAAGAAGCGATCGACGAGATTGCCCAGCAACGATTGCTGCCCATGCGCTTCAACCGGCGGGGACCCGGGCTGGCGGTGGGTGATATCAATGGGGACGGGCAGGCCGATGTCCTGATGGGTGGCACGACGCTGGATGAAGCACGAATCCTGTTCGGTTCACCGGCCGGCCGGTATGTGGAACTGAAACTGCCCAAGGCGGCCACCGGCGCCACGGTCAACGACGGGCCACCGCTCATCTTCGATGCGGATGGGGATGGCAGGAATGACCTGCTCATCACCAAGGGCGGTAACAGCCAGCCTGCAGGCGTGCCCGACTATCAGCCGCAGCTTTATCTTAACACAGGCAGCGGACTGCAGTTGGCTCCGCCCGGGACGTTGCCGGTGCTGTCGATCAGTACCGGCGCGGTGGCCGCGGCGGATTATGATCGCGACGGCCGGCTGGATGTCTTCCTCGGTGCCCGGATGCTGCCGGGCCTGTATCCGGAGACCCCCCGCAGCGCGTTGCTCACCAACCAAGGCGGCAAATTTGCCGACCTGACCGACATGCTGGCGCCCGGCCTGCGGGAGGTCGGCTTGGTGACCGGGGCCTTGTGGAGCGATGCCGACGGCGATGGCTGGCTGGATTTGCTGCTCACTCTGGAATGGGGGCAGCTGAAGTGCTTTCATAACAACCAGGGGCGGAACTTCGAGGATTGGACTGAGCGGCTGGGCTTCGCCTCCGGCGGTACCGGCTGGTGGCAGTCGCTGGCGACGGCGGACTTCAACGGTGACGGCCGGCCCGACTATGTGGTGGGCAATGTGGGGCTGAACACCCAATACCATGCGGATCCGGAGCACCCGGCTTTGCTCTTTCATGGGGAATTCAAGGAGGGTGCGGGTCCATTGATCGTCGAGGCCCACTATGAAGGCGGCAAATTCTATCCCTGGCGCAGCCGGAAGGACCTGGGTGCGGCCATTCCCTCGGTGCTGCAACGGTATCCGCGGAATGACTTCTATGCCCGCGCCACCCTGGGTGAAATCCTGGGCGAACCAAAACTGGCCGCAGCCCGGCGATTCGTCGCCACAGAATTGCGCAGCGGGGTCTTCCTGAGCCAGCCCGACCATCGCTTTCGCTTCGAGCCGTTGCCCAATATCGTCCAGATTGCCCCGCTCCAGGGCATGGTGGCCGGGGACTTCGACCGCGACGGGAAGGCCGACATCTACGCCGTGCAGAACTCCTATGCCCCCAGCCCGGTGGTGGGCCGGTTTGACGGCGGTCTCAGCCAACTCCTGCGCGGTGATGGTCAGGGCCGGTTCACTCCCGTGTCTCCGGCCGAGAGCGGGCTGGTGGTGCCCGGTGATGCCAAGGCGCTGGTGGTGCTTGATCTGGATAACGACGGCTGGTTGGACTTCCTGGTTAGCCGGAACAACAGCACCATTCTGGCCTTTCGCCACAAGGGCGCGGGGCTAAGCGGCCGCTAAGCGGCGTCCGGCTCGGTCCGCCAAACGAGCCTGCAGGGAGCGGCCGGTCTAACCGCAGGGGTGCATTGAATTGGAGTGTCATCCTGAGCGGAGCGAAGGATCCACGGCTGGAATATACTACCCATCGTATGGATAGATTCTTCGCCACGCTCAGAATGACAGGACAGGGGGCGGCTGGCTTGAGGGGCAGGCCTTGGCTGCCATTTTATTCCAGGAAATAAAAAGTCCGACGGCTGAAGGCCGCCGGACTTGAGAGTCCAGAACTGAGTGGTCTTGCGACCGCTTAGAACTCGAGGGTGTTGGTCAACTGCCAGACCATGCCTTCCTGAATACGGGAGTAGGCCGTGGTCCCGTCAGGATTGATGCTGATCGGTACCAGTTTGGTGGATTCGCCGACGTTGCGCAGGTTGAGCTGCACGCGCCAGTTGATCTTCTCCGAGATCTTGCGGGAGTGACCCAGCCACATGTCGAAGTGGGAATCGCTTTCACTATGCCAGGGCTTGGTGATGTCGAGCGCGCCACCAGTGACGCCGATGGTCGGATCGAACCGATAGCCGAGCACCCGCTTGTCTTCCCAGCGATACGCACCGCCGATCCACGAACCCTTCAAGCGACCTTCTTTGAAGTTGTAGGTGGTGACGCCGTTGAAGCGCCAGGGGGCGATTTCAGGGGCATTGCTGCCTTCCTGCGACTTGAACGTATTGTAGGGATTGACGATGTTGTTCTGCCACTGATTACGCAGGGCGTTGCTGGCGCCACCGCCCCACAGGCGGATATCACCGGCGGGGCCCGCGAGGAACGTGGTCATCTGTTCCATGAGGGTGACGATCGTCGGGGCCAAGGAGGCGCGCGAGGCGAAGGTCTTGGAGACGTTCACCGACACATTCCAGTTCTTGGTGGGCTGGGCGAGCAGCTCGATCTCGTAACCCTTGGATAGCGTGTCGACCGTGAACGTGCCCGTGCCGAAGCCCGTGCCGCCGGGGCCAGGCTGGTTATCGAACTTCTGGGCCCAGATCGGGTCAGCCGCGGTCCAGTTGCCCGCACGCATTGCGGCCACGTTGATGAGAGCCACTTCGCCGCCGTAGGCGCCGAAGAAGCTCTGCTCCAGCGGGAGTTGGCGCCAAGCTTCGATGGCGGCCTTCTCACGAACGGTGCTGGGGTGGGTCTGCCAGGCCGGGTTCAGCGACTGGTCGGGGTTGCGGAACTGGGGCGCGGCGGAGTCATCCGACGAAGCATAGTTCCAAGCCCAGGAGTTGTTGTCGTTGTTGCCCTTGATGCCCTGGTCGGCGTTTGTCACGAAGGCCGTGCCCCAGACGGGGACCGCCCACAGGAAGTAACTGTTTTGCCCGAGGGGATTGCTGCCGGGCAGCGTGGCATTGGCAACCACGGTCTCGTACTTCGTGACCTTCAGCGACAGCTTGTCGTCGAGGGTGTTGATCACGACACCGTATTCCTTGGTTTTGCCGAGGGGGTTCGGGATCGCATTGCCGAAGACGTCGCCGCGGATGGCGTCAGCCTTGAAGTTCTCCGAACGGTTGTAGAACAGGCTGAACGTCGTGTTGCC
>JANMTJ010000352.1:0-1942 GCA_031390295.1 Oleiharenicola sp. | reverse complement strand
ACCTCGGGCTGTTTGTCGAGATTCTCCAGCTCGGTGATCGTCTTTTCCATCTCGGCGCGGGCCTTGGCGTCCGCGTCGGCCATCTCCTTTTCCAGCTTCGCCTCGGCCTCGTCCCGGGCCTTCTGTTCCGCCGGCGTGAGCTTCGGTTCGTCCTCCTCCGCGGGTTCGGCCGGCGCGGCCTCTGCTTCCGCCGGCACCGGGGGTGGAGTGGCGGCGGCGGTTTCGGCGGCCGCCAGATCGATGCCCTTCACGCTGACGACCTTGCCCTGCTCGATTTCGATGCGGACGTTTTTCGGGTAGATCAGCACTTCGCGGCCGCCCTTCATCAGGATCGAGGTGGGCTTGCCGAGTTCCTTCAGCAGCTCCTCCTTGCTCATATCGTAGCGCACGGCGGCGCCCAGGCTGGCGGTGAGCAGGGACAGGGCGATCAACCAGCGCAAAAGCATGGCGGCAGGATTCAAACCCGGGAACGGGCGGCAAGCCGCAAAAACGAAGCCAGGCCCGAAGCCTGAGGACAGAGGGCGGAGGACTGAGGACAGATAACGGAGGACCGGGGACTGACAGCTGACCGCTGAATGCTTCGCCAGGTTTTGTTGTAGGCGGTTACCTTCTCGGCTCATACCGCAACGCCACCGCCCCCGAGGCGAACTCCCGCCGGCTCACGAGCTTCAAGTCGATTGGCTTCGATAGCCCCGCGAACAATGTCGGGCCGTGGCCCGCCAGCCTGGGATGCACCACGAACTCGTACTCGTCGATCAAGCCCAGCTCCGCCAACGCCAGCGGGAGCTTGACGCCTCCCACGTACAAGCCCTTGCCCGGCTCCCGCTTGAGCTGCCGCACGGCCTGCCCCAGATCCCCGCGCAGGAACTCCGCGTTCCAATCGACCCGCTGCAACGTGCTCGACACGACGTACTTCTTGGCCGCGTCGATCGCCTGGCGGAAGGGTTCCATCCAAGCGGGCATCTCTCCCGTCCACGCCGGCCGGAACGCCGCCTCCATCATCTCGTAGGTCACCCGGCCAAAGATCAGGGCATCGGCCCGCGCGAAGCTCTCGGTGAAGTGACGATGCAATTCTGCGTCCGGGAGAATGCCCCGATGGTCGCAGAACCCGTCCAAGGTGACGTTGATGGAATACCGAAGGGGTCGCATTACGGAAGAGTACCGCGAGGGGATGGATGGACAACGTTAGATGGGTCTTTTAACCACGGATTTCACAGATGGGCACGGATTGAACCAAGGCGGGGTTAGCCGCAAAGAGGCACGATAAGGGATCCATCAAGCCCGGCGGCTTTGTTTTTGTGAATGCTTGTGCCTTTCCAGCCACAGCGCAGGCTGGGCGACTGGTCCCGGGTGCCGATCACGGCACAACAGGATGTGGCCAAAACTTCAGGGCCGAAGCGAGGGGTCTGGTCAGGATTTGACCGGCCCGGCCGGGCGGTAGGTATTGATGAAAACGCCGCCGGGCGTGTGTCGCGTCTCGACCAGGGCGAGGCTGCGCGGCGGAACGCCGTTCTCGAACAGCCGCTTCCCTCCGCCGAGCACCACCGGAAAGACCCAGAGGCGATGTTCGTCGATGAGGTCGGCGGCCATCAGCGTCTGCAGCAACACGCTGCTGCCCCAGACATGCAACGCCGGCCCATCCGAGGCCTTCAGCCGGCGGACTTCATCCTCGCCGCCCAGGCGCTGCGATTGCTTCCAGTCGAGTGGATCGGGGCTGCGCGTGACGACGTATTTAGTCGCCCGGTTGAAGGCCTCACCGATCGGGTTGTCGCTGTGGTGCGGCCAGTAGGAGTTCCATATCTTGTAGGTCCGGTGGCCCAAGAGCAGGTCGAACTCACCGGCGATGATCTCGCCGATGGCCTGGCCCGAGTCGTCGTCCATGAAGGGCATGGCCCAGCCCCCGTGGGTGAACCCGTTGCTCGGATCCTCCTCGGGGCCGCCG
>JANMTJ010000316.1:0-7248 GCA_031390295.1 Oleiharenicola sp. | reverse complement strand
CCCGTTGACCACGCGCCTGCCCGGGTCGGCCCGGTCGCGCACGAAGCCGAACTTGGTGGCCAGAAACACCTCGCGGCGGCGCGTCGCGAGCAGCTTGCCGAGCAACTCCTCGTTTTCCCCGAAGCCATACATGTCGGCCGTGTCGAGGAAATCGACGCCCCGGTCGAGGGCGTGGTTCAGCGTGGCGAGCGACTGCGCCTCGTCGCGCGGGCCGTAGAAATCCGACATGCCCATGCAGCCGAGGCCAAGGGCGGAGACGCGGGGACCGTTTTTGCCGAGGACACGCTTTTCCATCGGCCGAGCCTAGCCAGCCAGCCGGGAAAGTAAACCATGCGGGTGGTTGCGGAGATTTTTTGAGTGCGTCCGCCGGTCCCGACGGGCAAAATGCAGGAAATTATACCCATGAATTCCCCCCGCCGTCTCCTTGTCCTGGCCGGATGCTTTGTCACCGGCCTCCTGTCCGCCCAAACCGAACTCAAACCGGCGGCCAACCTGGTGGCCGAAGGCATCCCCCCGGTGCCGGCGACGATCGCCGCGGAGGTGCGGCGCTACACGGAGGCGCGCAGCGCTTCGTTCAGCAGCTGGCACCCGGAGCGGCTCGAGATGATCATCAGTACGCGCTTTGGCAACACGGCGCAGCTGCACAAGGTGGCAGCCCCGCTCGGGGCGCGCACCCAGCTGACCTTCTTCGAGGAGCCGGTAACAGGCGCGAGCTATGATCCGGTGAAGGGCGAGTTCTTCCTCTTTACGCGGGACCAGGGCGGCAATGAGTTTACCCAGGCCTATCGCCACGATATCGCCGACGGGACGGTCACGCTCCTGAGTGATGGCGGACGCAGCCAGAACAGCGGTGGGGCGTGGAGCACCAAGGGCGACCGGATAGCCTACGGTTCAACCCGGCGCAACGGCGCCGACCGCGACATCTATGTCATGAACCCGCGCCAACCCGGCACGGATCGCCGGCTGGCCGAGCTGACGGGTGGCGGCTGGGGCATCACCGACTGGTCGCCCGATGACAAGTCCCTGCTGTTATTCGAATCCGTCTCCGTGAACGAGTCCCACCTCTGGCTGCTGGATGCCGTCACCGGGGCGAAGACAGAGTTCACCCCGCGCAGTGAAACCGGCGTGTCCTATGGCAGCGCAAAGTTCAGCCCCGAGGGCCAAAGCGTTTACCTTACCACTGACAAGGATTTTGAATTCAAGCGGCTGGCCCTCATCGACCGGGCGACCGGGGCCTGCACGTACCTCACGTCCGGCCTGAAGCATGACGTCCAGTCGTTCTCCCTGACGGACGATGGCCGCACGATCGCCTTCAACACCAACGAGGACGGGCTGAACCGCGTGTACCTGATGGACACGGCCACCCGCGCCTACCGGGCGATCGCCGGGCTGCCGGTCGCCACCATCGGCGGTTTGGCGTGGCACAAGGACAACCGCCACCTCGCGCTGACGATCAGCTCACCGCGCTCGGCATCGGACGTCTATGTCCTCGATGCGGTGGGGGGCACGGTCACGCGGTGGACGGAAAGCGAATTGGGCGGGCTCGTCGCGGCCAACCTCAGCGAGGCCGAGCTGGTCCGCTGGAAGAGTTTCGACGGCCTGGAGATCTCCGGGTTCCTCCACCGCCCACCGGCGAAATTCCCCGGCAAGCGGCCCGTCATCATCAACATCCACGGCGGCCCCGAGGGCCAGGCGCAGCCGGGTTTCCTCGGCCGGAACAACTACTACCTGAACGAGCTCGGGGTGGCCATGATCTTCCCCAACGTCCGCGGCTCGACCGGCTTCGGCAAAACGTTCGTCGCGCTCGACAACGGGCCGAAGCGCGAGGACTCGGTGCGGGACATCGGCGCATTGCTCGACTGGATCGCCGCGCAGCCCGGACTGGATGCGTCGCGCGTGATGATCACCGGCGGCAGCTACGGCGGCTACATGACCCTGGCCTGCGCGTTCCACTACAACGACCGGATCCGGTGCTCGGTCGACGTCGTCGGCATCAGCAACTTCATCTCGTTCCTCAATAACACGGAAAGCTACCGCCGGGACCTCCGGCGCGTCGAGTACGGCGACGAACGCGACCCGGCGATGCGCGCCGTGTTCGAGCGGATCGCGCCGCTGGCCCATGCGAAGGAGATCACCAAGCCGCTCTTCATCGTGCAGGGGGCGAACGACCCCCGCGTGCCGCGGACCGAGGCCGTGCAGATGTTCGAGACCGTGCGGAGCAACGGCGGCCCCGTCTGGTATCTCGAGGCCAAGGACGAGGGCCATGGCTTCCGCAAGAAGGCCAACGCCGACTTCCAGTTCTATGCCACGGTGATGTTTGTGCGCGAGCACCTCCTCAAATAGCCGGAGGGGGCGGGCGCCGCCTCCCGGCTTGGCAAGTCCGGGCGGTGGTGTTCCACTCGGGTCATGCGACTACCCCTCTTCGCTCTCGCGGCCGCCGCTTTCGTCAACCTCCACGCTGCGGCCGGTCGCGACTGGCCGGTCTACCTGGGGGACAAAGCGGCGAGCCATTACTCGACGCTCACCCAGATCACGCCGGCCAATGTGTCCCGGCTGGAAATGGCCTGGACGTTCCACGCCGGCGACCTGCGCGAGGGTTCGACCCAGATGCAGTGCAATCCGCTCATCATCGGCGGCGTGCTCTACGCCACCACGCCGCAGTCGAAGGTGGTGGCGCTCGAGGCGGCGACCGGCCGCGAGCTCTGGCGCTTTGCGCCGCTCGAACCGAACGGGCTCAACCGCGGGCTCGTCTACTGGGCCGAGGGCAGCGACCGGCGGATTCTCTTTGGCAACGGGCAGTGGTTGCACGCCCTGGATGCCGGCACGGGCAAGTTGATCGAGGCCTTTGGTGATCACGGCCGCGTGGATCTGGCCCAGGGTCTGGGCCGGGACGTCACGGGCCTGGCGATCCAGGCCAACACGCCCGGGGTGATCTTTCGCAATCTGCTCATCATGGGCATGCGGGTGGGCGAGGGGCCGGCGCCCGCCGCCCCCGGACACATCCGCGCCTTTGATGTGCGCACCGGGAAACTCGTGTGGCGTTTCAACACCATTCCCCAGCCGGGCGAGCCCGGCCAGGAAACCTGGCCCGCCGATGCCTGGCAGCGGGCGGGCGGGGCGAATGTCTGGACGGGCCTGACCGTGGACGAGGAACGCGGCCTGGTGTTCTGCCCGGTCGGCTCGGCCACCTTCGATTTCTGGGGTGGCGACCGGCATGGCAACAATCTCTACGCGAACTGCCTCCTCGTGCTCGATGCCGCCACCGGGACGAGGAAGTGGCACTATCAGTTTGTCCGGCACGACCTCTGGGACCGCGACCCGCCGGCCCCGCCCACCCTCATCACGCTGCGCCGTGATGGGAAAGACATCCCGGCCGTGGCGCAGACCACCAAGTCGGGCCATGTCTTCGTCTTCCACCGCGAGACCGGCGAGCCGTTGTTCCCGATCGAGGAAGTCGCCGTGCCGTCCTCGGACCTCGCCGGTGAGCTGGCGGCCACGTCGCAACCGCTGCCGGTGAAACCCGCGGCGTTTGCCCGCCAGCTTTTCACGGCGGAGGAAATCACCAACCGCAGTCCCGCGGCCCACCGGGCGGTATTGGAGCGATTCGCCCGCCTGCGGCCCCACACGCTCTTTGCGCCGCCGAGCAAGGAAGGCACCATCATCTTCCCCGGTTTCGACGGCGGGGCGGAGTGGGGCGGCGCGGCGGCTGATCCGCAAGGCGTGCTCTACGTGAACAGCAACGAGATGCCGTGGATCCTCTCCATGATCGAGACCGGCGGGGCCACCTCGCTCGGCCAGCAGGTCTTTATGCAAAACTGCGTCGGCTGCCACGGCGTCGATCGGGCGGGCAACAAGGCGGCCAACATTCCCTCGCTGCTCGACGTGAACCAACGCCTCACCCGTGAGCAGGCCTTTGAAGTCATCACCAAGGGCCGGGCCGTGATGCCCGTCTGGGGCTTTCTCCCGGAAAACCAGCGCAAGGCGGTCGTGGCCTATTTGTATGGCGATACCGACAAGCCGACCGAGGGGCACGCACCGGCGGAAGCCTGGGTGACGTGGATGCCCGACAAGAATACCGGCGGGGTGCCGCCGCCGCCCTACACGCACACGGGCTACAATCGTTTCCTTGATCCCGACGGTTATCCGGCGGTCAAGCCGCCGTGGGGCACGCTCAATGCGATCAACCTCAACACGGGGGACTATCTCTGGCGCGTGCCGCTCGGGGAATATCCCGAGCTGACCGCGCAGGGCGTGCCGCCCACCGGCACCGAGAATTACGGCGGACCGCTCGTCACGGCCGGCGGCCTGCTCTTCATCGGCGCCAGCAAGGACGAGCACTTCCGGGCCTTCGACCGGAAGACCGGCCGCGAGCTCTGGAAGGTGAAGCTGCCGGCCGGCGGCTACGCCACACCCGCGACCTACGAGATCGACGGCCGCCAGTTCATCGTGATCGCCTGCGGCGGCGGCAAGATGGGCACGAAGAGCGGCGACGCCTACGTGGCCTTTGCGCTGCCGCTGAATAAATAGGAAACTCCTCCTCATGAAAAAGCTCCTGCGGCTCGGTTTCGCTGTCATCGCCGGCACGCTCCTCGCGGCTCCGTCCGCCCCCGTCCCCCTCTGGCCCGGCGTCGTGCCCGGTGAGACCAGGATTCTCCCGGCCGAGGCCGACATGACCAAGCCCACCGATCCGCTCATTGCCGGCCGGCCCATCATCAAGCTCGGTAATGTTTCCACGCCTACGATCACCATCTACCGGCCTGATCCGGCGAAAGACACCGGTGCGACCATCGTGGTCTGCCCCGGCGGCGGCTACCACATCCTGGCGATGGACCTCGAAGGCACGGAGATTTGCGAATGGCTCAACTCCATCGGCGTGACCGGGATCCTGCTCAAATACCGGGTGCCGGCCCGCGCCGGGCAGGAGCGCCACGCCGCGGCTTTGCAGGATGCGCAGCGGGCGGTTGGCCTGGTCCGGCATCAGGCCAAGGAACTCGGCATTGATCCCCAGCGCATTGGCATCCTTGGGTTTTCCGCCGGGGCGCATCTTTCGGCGACCTTGGGGGTCAACCACGTGAATCGCAATTACCCCGTCGTGGATGAAGCTGACGCAGTCAGCTGCCGGCCTGATTTCACCGTCTTGATTTATCCCGGCGGCTTCGTCGATCCGAAGCAAAACAATGCGCTGAAACCCGAGGTCTTGCCGGTCAAGGATGTCACCCCCCCGACCTTCATCGCGATGACCGAGGTTGATCGGGTCGAGAACGCCATCGAATACTATAAGAGCCTCAAGGCCGCAGGCATTTCCGCCGAGATGCACCTGTATCCCACCGGCCCGCATGGCTACGGCCTGCGTCGCACCAAGGACGATGTCACCACCTGGCCCGACCGGGTCGCCGACTGGCTCAGGACCGGCGGCTGGCTGCAATCCGCCAGATGAGCGGCACCCGGCGCGACTTCATCGGTCAGGTCGCGGGCGACCTGTCGGCGACAGGGTGTGGCGCGACGGTCAGTCGTAGGACTCGTCCATTTCCATCCACTGGGTGCCGTTGGACAGCTGGTCGTTGATCATCAGCAGCGCGGTGACCTGGTAGATGACGACGTGCTTGAGCCGGTATTCCGGGATCGGGATATCCACGATCATCGGGGTGCCCGTGCCGCTATTGCCAATGAAGGCGGGGATCGTCGTCTGGTTGCTGGCGGTCTGGACGGTATTCTCCTTCGCCCGGCGCCGGTAAATCCATTGCTCCACCTTGAGGCGGTTGTCCGGCTGCTTCATGGGCCGGATTTCATTGGGCTTGCCGTAAGTCTGGAGGATGAAGCTCCCCTCCATGAATTGCGCCAGGGGCGGCAGGCTGCGGGCCGGCTTGGGCTCGGCCGCAGAGGCACCGACGGCCAAGGCGCAGGCGACCAGGACCGAAATGACGGTCGGGGAAAGGTGAAAGCGGGTCTTCATGATACCAAGCCTAACACCATCCAGTTTAATTCCACTTCAGGAAATCGCAAGCGGCCGGGTGGGCGGGGAAATCCGAATGTTGATGGTCGGCGCGGAAACCGCTGCGACTCATTGATACTTCTCATCCTGGCCCATCCACTGCTTGGCGATTTCCAGCTTGCCGTTGATCATCAGGAGCTCCGTGACCTGATAAATGATGACGAGCTTGGGCCGGAACTCGGGCACGGCGACTTCCGTGATCGTTGGCGCACCGCTGCCGCCGAAACCCGAGTAGGTTGGCACCATGGTCTGGCCGCTGGCCGTCTGGATGGTCGTCTCCTTGACCTTGCGGCGATAGATCCAGCGCTCGACCTTGGTGTCCTTGTCCGGGGCTTCCATGGGTTTGATTTCGTAGGGCTGGCCAAAATTCTTGAGGATGGTGTCACCATCCATGCCCTTTTCCAAAACCAGCTTGGCCTTGCCCGAAGCGTCCTTGGCGGCGGGTTCGGCTTTCTCCGCCGGGGCCGCCTTGGTGCCGGGTTCCGCCGGGGTGGCAGAGACACCGCTGGTGGCGGCAAGCAGGGTGAAGGCAACGAGGGTCAGGGTGGCAGCGGAACAAGTTTTCATGCTAAAGGGCATAACACTGGTGAACGTGCATCTACTTCAACTGAATCGCAAGCGGGTGGTCGGCCCCTCCCGTGTCACGAGGATGTTCAGCTCCGGAGGACGGCGAGCGCCTCGCGCCACGCCTGCCGGGTGCCGAGTTCGAACTCCGCGCGCCGCCCGAACGCCAGACGGTTGAGGGTCAGGGCAAACCCCAGGCACACCCAGACGGTGAGGAACATGAGGTGGAGGAAGTGCGGCGGGGACAGTCCGCCTCGCCCGGTGCAGGTTCAGAACCGCACCGTGGTTGTGACCGGGAAATGATCGCTCGGGAACGGGTCGGACGCGGGGTACCCGACGATGGCGGCCTCGGTCACCGCGACGGGCCGGCGGGCGAGGATCCAGTCGATGCGGTCGCGCTCGTGCCGGGCCGGTTTGAAATCATTGAAGGTGTTCAGGTCCTCGTTCTGCCGCCGGGTCGCGAGGACCCAGGTGTCGGCGAGCCCGGCTTCCTGCGTAAGGATGTCGTAGGCGCGGCTGCGGCCCGCGGTGCAGTTGAAGTCGCCCACGAGCAGCAGCGGCATGGCCGGATCGACCTGGGCGAGGCGGTCACGGATGAGCGCGGCGGATTTCTGCCGGGCCTCCTCCACCTGGTGGTCGAAATGCGTATTCCAGAACTCGAACACGCGGCCGGTGGCCCGCTCGCGGAAACG
>JANMTJ010000315.1:0-4504 GCA_031390295.1 Oleiharenicola sp. | reverse complement strand
CAGCGAAACAGCCCTGCCTGTCTACCTCGGCTTGGGCACCGACTGGATTGCCCTCACTAATTCCCTCCCTTGGCGCAGCGACCCACATCTCGCCACCTGCATTGCGGCGTTTCCCGGCCTGCGCATCCTGCGCCAGCCCTTCGGCGAGACCCTGCTGGGCTTCCTCTGCAGTGCCACCAAGCAGATCGTCCAGATCAAGCAGATGTGTGCCCTGCTCGCTGAACGCCACGGTTCTGAAATCGGTCGGACGCGACCGCTGGGCGCGCCATCAGGACATTCGCGGACGGCCCAGCGGTCCGTCCCTACCTATCACCAACTCCCCACTTGGGCCGAACTGGCGATGATCCCGGAGAAGGACCTGCGCGCCTGCCTGCTCGGTTTCCGCGCGAAATACATCCACGGCACCGCCAGGTTCCTCGCGGTCCGGCCCGGCTGGCTCGACGAGACCGAATTGCTGCCCTACCCCGAGGCCAAGGCCCGGCTGCTGGAACTCCCCGGGGTCGGGGAAAAGGTCGCCGACTGCGTGCTGCTTTTCGGCGCCGGCCGGCTCGAGGCCTTCCCCGTGGACACGTGGGTGCTCAAGTCCCTCGCGCGGCGCTACGGCCTCGACGGCTGGAAGCCCGCCCAGGTCGCGCATTTCGGCCGGACCCACTTCGGTCCGCTCGCCGGTCTGGCGCAGCAGTATCTCTTCTCGTGGGAGCGGAAATTCGGCGGAAGGTAGGGCGCGTTATCCCTAACGCGCCGCGGCGGATTAAGGATAATCCGCCCTACCCCAGGCTACGCGTCACTTCGCCTTCTGGATCAGCTCGACCTCGTAGCCCTCGGGGGCGTCGATGAAGGCGATCACGGAGCCGCTGCCCGTCTTGGTCGGGCCGTCGCTGAGGGCGTAGCCCTTCTTCGCGGCGGCGGCGGCGAAGGCCGCCAGATCATCCACCTCGAAGGCGAGGTGCATGAGGTCGGGTTGCACCTTCACCGGCTCGGCACCGGGCGGCATCTGGCAGAGCTCGATTTCCTCCTCGCTCCCCGGGGTCGTGAGAAACACCAGCTGCGCGCCGCGAGGCGAGGTGTGGCGGCGGGAGGCCGTGAGCCCCAACGCCTCGGTGTAGAATTTCACGGAGCGCTCGATGTCATTTACCCGCATGCGGGTGTGGAGAAGCTTTTTGACGGTCATGGCGGAACCCTAGCCAACTTCGCCCTCGAATCACGCGAATTCACCCGAATAACAGAAACTCCAAACCCGACCCAAAGGCATTTTAACCACGGATAACACGGATGATCACGGATTCAAACAAAGCGGTAGCGATGGAAATTCTGCCCTGCCTTGATCCGTGTGCATCAGTGAAATCCGTGGTCAAAACCTCGTTTCTTTTTCGTTTCTTTCGCGTGTTTCGTGGTTAACCCTCTGGCTTTCTTGATGTCCGCCCCGCTCGACCTCGCCGCCATCCGCGCCGCCCATGAACGCATCCTCCCGTTCATCAAGCGCACCCCCGTGCTCACCAGCGAACGCCTTGATGCCGCCTGCGGCGGGCAGCTTTTCTTCAAGTGCGAGAACTTCCAGGAAGCCGGGGCCTTCAAGTCCCGCGGGGCCTGCAACGCCGTCTTTTCGCTGACCGATGCCGAGGCCGCGACCGGGGTCGTCACCCACTCCTCCGGCAACCATGCCGCGGCCCTCGCCCGCGCCGCCCAGCTGCGGGGCATCACGGCCCACATCATCATGCCGGCAGGTGCTCCGGAGTCCAAGGTGCGCAACGTCGGGCAATACGGGGGCTGGATCACCTTTTGCGAACCCAACCTCACCGCCCGCGAGGCGGCCTGCGCCCAGGTCGCGGCGCGGACCGGCGCGACCATCGTCCATCCCTTCGACGACCTGCGCGTCGCCGCCGGCCAAGGCACGGCGGCCTTGGAACTGCTGGAGGACCTGCCCGAGCTCGATGTGATCCTGTGTCCGGTCGGCGGGGGCGGCCTGCTGTGCGGCACCGCCGTGGCGGCCAAGGCCGTGCGGCCCGGCATCAAGGTGATCGGGGTCGAGCCCGCCCTCGCCGACGACGTCGCGCAATCCTTCCGCGCCAGGCGCCGCATTGCCATCCCCACCCCCGCCACCATCGCCGACGGACTGCGCACGAACTGCACCGGGGTGAAGAACCTCCCGATCATCCTCGAGCAGGTGGACGATGTCGTCACCGTTTCCGAGGAAGGCATCGTCGCGGCCATGCGCGCGATCTGGGAGACGCTGCACATCGTCATCGAGCCGTCCGCCGCCGTGCCCTACGCCGCCATCATGGAGGGCAAGGTGTCCGCTTCAGACCGGCGGGTCGGGCTGATTGTCACGGGCGGCAATGTCGACCTCGACAAACTGCCTTGGCTGAAGGCTTGAGGTGGGGCCGGTCTCTGACCGGCCTGGTTGCTTCGCCCAACGACGACCGGTCGGAGACCGGTCCTACTGGCGTTCAGGCCTGTTCGTCGCCGATCGAGGCCGTGGCGCAGTTGGTTACCGCCGCCTCGACCTCGACAATCTCGTCGGGTGTCACCGGCTGGCGCTTCACGTAGGAAGTGCCGTTGTCGGCGTCGCGGCCGAAGAATTCGGGCGCCTCGTTGCGGCACTGGTCGCAATCAATGCAGGAGGAGTCGACGTAGAACCGTCCGGCGACGTTGGTGGGCAGGCGATCGGTGATGGTGGCCATGGGTGGGTGGATGGGTGTGGGACCAGTGTGACACGACCCGGACGGCTGCGCTCACCGCCCTTTGACCGGAACATCGCATTTCTTGCCATCCCGGCCTGATTCGCGCCAAGCTGGGGTCGGTGTTCCATTCATACCCGCCCACCGCAATAGATGCTCAGCTTCTGGCAACGGACGGGACTGGTTCGCCGTTGAATCCGGGCGCTCTTTCCCGATGCTGGAGGACCATCGTTGGTATATGAGTGACCACCCCCACGCGTTCCTGGCCCTCTTTCTTGGCGTCGCCCTCGCCTTTCCGCTGCTGTTGCTCGCGGTAACCTGGCTGTGGGTGTATTTCTACCAGTCCGCCAAGCCCGGTGCCGTGAAAAACGCCACCTACGAGTGCGGCTTGCCGGCCAGCGGCGACTCCTGGATTCAGTTCAAGGCGCACTATTACCTCTATGCTATCCTCTTCCTGATCTTCGACGTCGAGGTGCTGTTTCTGCTGCCGTTCGCCGTCGCCCTGACCGACCTGTCATCAGGTGCGCTGATTGCCATGCTGGTATTCATTTTCCTTCTGGCCGAGGGCCTCGTCTGGGCCTGGCACCGAGGACACCTCGAATGGAAATAAGATGAGCGACACCCCCTCCACGCCCCCGCCCGCTCCCTTCCCCGCCGCCGGCAACCTGTCTGACGCCGAGCGGGAGGACCTGCGCCGTCACGGGATTCTGCTCACCAGCCTCGAGGAACTCTATAACTGGGGCCGCAGCAACTCCATCTGGCCGTTGCAGTTCGGTCTGGCCTGCTGCGCCATCGAGATGATCGCCGCCGCGACCGCCCGCTTCGACATCGCCCGCTTCGGCGCCGAGATCTTCCGTCCCTCGCCCCGACAGGCCGATCTCATGATCGTGTCCGGCACCGTCACCAAGAAAATGGCGCCGCTCGTGGTCCGCCTCTGGAATCAGATGCCCGAGCCCAAATACTGCATCGCCATGGGCGCCTGCGCCATTTCGGGCGGTCCCTTCAAACAGGGCTACAACGTCCTCAAGGGCATCGATCGTTTCATCCCGGTGGATATCTACATCCCCGGCTGCCCGCCGCGCCCCGAGGCCCTGCTCCACGGCCTCACCCAGCTCCAACAGCAGATCAGGGGCGAGCGCATGACCGGCCCCGATGCCGCCCGGCATCTCCGTCCCGCCGAACCGAGCGAATTTCCCATTCCCGACTATGGCGCGCGTGACCTCGAGCCGCCCCACAATCCCGCTCTCTTCCAACCGCCCACGCTCCCCCGCAAGGCCTGATCCATGGAAACCCTCGAGCAAATCCGCGACCGCCTCCTGACCCGCTTCCCCACGGCGAAGGTCGAGCTGGTGACCAATCCCGGTCCGGCCGCGGAGCACTCGCTCCTGCTCGACGCCGCCTCGGCCCGCGAGATCGCCACCTTCCTCCGCGACGATGCCTTCCTCCGCCTCGACTACTGCTCCAACGCCACCGGCATCGACTGGCCCGAGAAGGAGATCGTGGACACGGTGAAGAAAGCAGTGCCCGACCCCGCCGGCGGTCCCGAGAAGATCATCGAGGAGAAAACCAAGCGCATCCAGCCCGGCTGCCTTGAGGCGGTCTATCATCTCTATTCCATGGCCTTGAAGCGCGGGTCGGTCGTCATCCGCCTGCGTACGGCCAACCGTTCCGACCAGGTCACGCTGCCCTCGCTCACCCCGGTCTGGAAATCCTGCGACTTCCAGGAGCGGGAGATCTACGACCTCTACGGCATCGTGTTCGAGGGCCACCCCGACCTCCGCCGCCTGCTGATGTGGGACGGCTTCAAGGATCATCCGATGCGCCGG
>JANMTJ010000313.1:0-5526 GCA_031390295.1 Oleiharenicola sp. | reverse complement strand
GCTGGATGTTCAAAGGCTAGTGCACACCCAACGAATCGTACCGACCATCCTGCGGTCAATGAACCGGAACTCATCGTTGCGCTAATGCTCGTTATCGAGCACCTGCAAAAGACAATTTACGCAAAGGCCGGAAAGAATCTCATCGATTTTGTGCTTACGATGAAAACACCCAAGGAATTGTTAGCAGAGTGGTAGTAGCCTTCATGGAGTATCGCGCTATTTTTTTCTGCCCGTAGTAGGCGCCGGGGCCGGGCTTGCGCTTGAAATGCTTGTTGAGCAACCCGGGCTCGATGGGGGTGAGCCTGGGCGCCAGGGCAAGGGACATGAGCGCCATATGCGCGCAGCAATCGGCGGCGACAGTACCTGGCTGGGGGGCATGCATTGAAGGTCAGGATCGTTTATTCCGACAAATAGTGAAAGCCGGGGCCCGGACGGCTCGTCTGGCGTCACTGGTGCGCGTGCCGTTCCCCGCGCCGGGGGAAAATTGGGTAATTTGGGTTAGCACTACACCCCATTTTCACCCGGACGATTGCCGGATAATATTGCATCGATGGGAAGAATTAATGCCGGCATCTCCGCCTCCGTAAGATTTTCCATTTTTCAGTAACTCAACAACAAAAGAAAGAAAAAACAAAATGAAATCCAAATACATATGCCTCCTGGCCAGCGCAGGACTCGCCGTGCTTTTTTGCACAGCCTCCACCGCGAATGCCAAGCCCAAGGCATCACTTGATTCCGCCCAGGGCTTCGCGGTTCTGGCTGGTTCCGCGGTGACCTTGACCGACTCCATTGTCGTCGGCGACGTGGGTGTCGACCATGGCCCGCTGACCAACACCAATTCCACCATCTCGGGGACGGCCCACGTGGGTGACGCAGTCGCCCAGCAGGCCTATACCGACTTCCTGGCCGCCTACCTCGCACTGGCGAATGTGCCGTGCGAGCAGGTCATCAACGGAAACCTCGCGAACCAGTTTCTTGCGCCCGGGGTCTACTGTGTCGACGCGGCGTCGACCACGACAGGCGGTACGTTGACCCTCGTCGGTTCCTCGACCGATACTTGGATTTTTAAAATCGGGACGAGCGGCACCGGCGCGCTCACCGGCACCAATTTCACCGTGGTCATGACCAGCGGTGAGACGTGCAACAACAACGTCTATTGGTGGACCGCCCAAGCGGCAACCCTGACGGATTCGGTCTTCATCGGAAATGTTCTGGCGGGCGCGGACATCACCGTTACCCGCGGGAGTTTGGACGGACAAGTCATGGCGATTGGCGCCGTGACGTTGACCGGCACCACCGTCGAAGCCTGCGGCAATGTATCGTCACCGGCCAAGCCGAAGGCCAACGAAGGCGTCGGCAATGGCGTTGATGGCAACACCCCCGGCCACCTCCACAATGGGGGTAATGATGATCCGGCTTTTTCGCCTGGTAACCCCGGGGCAAAGAACAAGAAGTGATAGATCCACGCGATAAATGATCCGACCAAGCCGGTCCGGCCATTGCCCGGTCCGGTTTTTTATTGTCGGGCTGAAATTCGCCGCCAGCCGGGTAAGGAAGCCGGATGGTGGGGCCGGCAGGGTTTACATCTTCTGCCCGTAGTAGGCGCCGGGGCCGTGCTTGCGCTTGAAGTGCTTGTTGAGCAGCTCGGGCTCGATCGACGCCAGGCCGGGTTCGAGGCGGAGGGACATCAATGCCATGTGCGCGCAGCACTCGGCGGCGACGGCGACCTCGACGGCCTTGGCCACGGTCGCGCCCCAGGTGAAGGGGGCGTGGCGGTTGACGAGCACGCCAGGACAGTCGAGCGGATCGAGCGCCTTGAAGCGCTCCACAATCACGTTGCCGGTCTCCCACTCGTAGGCGCCGCCGGCGATCTCCTTGAGGGTCATCTTGCGGGTGACGGGAATCTCGCCGTAAAAGTAATCGGCATGCGTCGTGCCGAAGATCGGCACGGACCGGCCGGCCTGGGCAAAGGCCGTGGCATGCGAGGAATGGGTGTGGACGATGCCGCCGACGGCCTGGAAGGCGAGGTAGAGCCGGCGGTGCGTCGGCGTGTCGGACGAGGGGTTGAGCTTTCCCTCGACCTTCTTCCCGGCGAGATCGACGAGCACCATGTCCTTGGGCTTGAGCACGGCGTAGTCCACGCCGCTGGGCTTGATGGCGAAGATGCCCCGCGCGCGGTCGAGTGCGCTGGCGTTGCCGAAGGTGAGGTTGATCAGCCCGTGTTTCGGCAGGAGGAGATTGGCCTCGTAGGCTTCGCGTTTTAGTTCGGTCAGCATGGGGGAGGAGTCAGAGTGAGAGGGACCCGCCTACGCTCTGGCGAGCTTCGGCGAGACAAGGAGCAAGAGTGAGGGGGAAAGGGAAAGTGGCAAGTCAGGCGCGTTGCTTGAGCCGGTCGAGCATGACGGCGGCGAGGAGGATGCAGCCGCGGGCGACGTACTGGTAGAAGGGCGGGATGTTGAGGAGGTTCATGGCGTTCTGGACGACGCCCATGATCAGCACGCCGGCCACCACCGAACCGAGGCGGGCCACGCCGCCGCTGAGCGATACCCCGCCGAGGACGCAGGCGGAGATCACCTCGAGCTCGA
The DNA here is from genome assembly GCA_031390295.1 of Oleiharenicola sp. Classification (GTDB taxonomy): domain Bacteria; phylum Verrucomicrobiota; class Verrucomicrobiia; order Opitutales; family Opitutaceae; genus Lacunisphaera. The sequence continues at coordinate 2,941 of JANMTJ010000313.1, read as the reverse complement.
AGCCCTGCGAGGTGTTGGGCTGGCCGCTGGTCATGCGGGCGGCCAGCACGAGGCCGGCAAAGGCGGCGACCATGCCTTGCAGCGTGAAGATCACGATTTTAATCCGGGTCACGGGCACGCCGGCCAGGTGCGCCGCCTCCTTGTTACCCCCGATCGCCAGGGTATTGCGGCCGAAAATGGTCTGGTTCAGCAGCACGCCGAAAAGCGCGAAGCAGGTCACGGTCAGCCAGACCGGCGCCGGCACGCCGAGCCACGACGAGTTGCCGAGCGCAAAGAATGCGTCCGTCCGGATGCCGACGGCCCGGCCGTCGGAGGCGATGAAGCCCAGGCCGCGCACGATCTGCATCGAGGCCAGGGTGGTGATGAGGGCGTTGATGCCCAGGCGGGCGACAAAGACGCCGTTGACGAAGCCGATGAGGGCGCCGCTCGCGAGGGCGGCGGCGAAGCCGGCCGTGACACTGCCGGTCGAGTTCATCACCGTGGCCCCCAGCACGCCGGCGAAGGCCACGACCGAGCCGACCGAGAGGTCGAAGTCGCCCGCCGCGAGGCAGAACATCATCGTGCAGGCGACCATGCCGATGGTGGACACCGCGAGCGCGAGGCCCCGGAGGTTGGTGGCCGTCAGAAAATTATCCACGCCCAGCGAGCAGATGAGGAACAGGACCGCGAGCACGAGGAGCATGCCGGCGGAATCCCACACGCGGGCAAAGGCGGACAGGGCAGGAAGGGGTTTCGAGCTCATGGGAAATTCAGACGGGGGTGACGGTGAGCGGCAACGCGGCGTGCAGCACGGCCTCGGGGGTGGCGGTCGCGCGGCTGAATTCGGCCGCGACCGCCCCTTCGCGCATCACCAGGATACGGTCGGCGATGCCGAGCACCTCCGGCAGTTCGCTCGAGACAATGACGATGCTGGCGCCCGCCGCCGCCAGTTCCTGGATGAGGGCATAGATCTCGCTCTTCGCCCCGATGTCGATGCCCCGGGTCGGCTCATCGAGCACCACCACCCGCACCTGTTCCGAGAGCCAGCGGGCGAGGATGGCCTTCTGCTGGTTGCCGCCCGAAAGCAGCCGGATCGGCGTGTCGGCCGAGGCGGTGCGCACGCCCAGCCGGGCGATCTGCGCCGCGGCATTGTCGCGTTCCCAGTCGTTTTTCAGGAAAAAGCCGGCGTGCAGCCGGGAACGCCGGGCGCTGAGGTTGATGTTCTCCGCCACGGAGCGGACGGGGATGATGCCCTCCTTCTTGCGATCCTCCGGACAGAACACGAGGCCGGCGCGAATGGCGGTGCGCGGCGAGCCGCCCGCGACCACGGCACCGTGTACACGCACTTCGCCGCCCGTCGGCCGGACCGCGCCGCACAGCAGCCGCATGAGTTCGGTGCGACCGGCGCCGACCAGCCCGAAGAAGCCCACGATCTCGCCGCGCGCCACCGCGAACGACACCGGTGCGCGCAAACCCGGCCCGGCGAGGTCGCGCACGGCGATCCCACCCGGCACGTGCGGCCGCGGCCGGTAGTTGAAGACGTTGGTCAGCTCGCGGCCGACCATGCTCTTGACGAGGGCGGCGCGCGTCACGCCGGCGAGCGCGTCATGCGTGACGACGTGCCGGCCGTCGCGCAGCACCGTGGCGGCGTCGCACAGCTCGAAGACCTCGTCCATGCGGTGGGTGACGTAGAGGATGGCGTGGCCGCGGGTGCGCAGGTCGCGGATGATCTCGAAGAGCCGGCGGGTCTCCTTCTCCGAGAGACTGCTGGTCGGTTCGTCAAAGGCCACCAACTGCGCGCCGCGGCCGAGGGCCTTGGCTATCTCGACCATCTGGCGCTGGGCGAGCGGCAGCCGGCCCAGCCGGGTGGTGGGATCAATGTCCTCGCCGACCAGTTGGAGCAGCCGCCCCGCCTCGAGGCGCAAGGCCGCCCGGTCAAGGAAAGCGCCGCGCCGCGGGTAGCGGCCAAGCAGGAGATTCTCGGCGACGGTCATCTCGGGCACCAGGTGCAGTTCCTGGTAAATGACCGCGACGCCGGCGGCGATGGCCTCGGCGGTGGAGGCGAAGACCTTCGGCTGGCCGGCGAGGCGCACGCAACCGGCGGTCGGCGCATAGGCGCCGCTGAGGATCTTCAGCAGCGTGGATTTGCCGGCGCCGTTCTCCCCCATGAGGGCGTGGACACTGCCGGTACGCACGCCGAACGAGACGGCGTCGAGCGCCCGCACGCCGGGAAACTCCATGGTGAGCCCGTCGAAGCCGAGCGCATAGTCGGGGGCAGCCATGGGGTGGGACGGGTGAACGAAGGCGGGACGACCGGAGACAAGCGCCGGCCCCGCCCCGAAACAAGACTAGAGGATGCCCTCGGCCTTGAGCACCTGCGCGAAATTCTCGCGGGTGATCAGCTGGCCTTCGGTGCGGGTGTCGGGGGGTGGCACCGTGCCATCCTTGACCCAGAAGTAGAGCATCTCGGTCGTGCGGGCCCCTTCCTGCGGGGCGGAGATGAGGATGGAACCGTGGAACCCGGTGGGGGCGGGCTTGCGGAGTTCGTCGAGGCAGTCGGTGCCGTTGATGCCGATGCCGACGACGTCGGCGGCCTTGAAGCCGTTGCCCTCGGTGGCGCGGACGGCGCCGAGGGTGGCGGTGTCATTCATGCCGGCGATGAGCCAGTGCTTCACGCCGGTCTTCTGCGCGAGCAGGGAGTTGGCGGCGTCAAAGCTGCCGGGAATGTCGGTGGTTTTCTGCGGGGCCTTGTAGAGGCGGGCGGGGGCAAAGCCGGCGGCCTTGAGCGCGGCAATGATGCCGTCGGTGCGCTCGCGGGCGGTGTCGAGTTCCTCGAAGGTCACGATGCACGCGGCGGTGTCCCCGGCGGCCCAGCCGCGGCGCTGCATCTCGGCGGCGAGGGTGCGGCCGGACATTTCGCCGATCTTGGTGGCCGACATGCCGAGGTAGGGGACCTGTTCCA
>JANMTJ010000289.1:0-3849 GCA_031390295.1 Oleiharenicola sp. | reverse complement strand
GCACATGAACATCGAGCAGGCGCTGACCAAGCGCGTGCCCGCCGCCGCCAAGCTGCACACCGCCCGCAGCCGCAACGACCAGGTCGCGACCGACATGCGGCTCTACCTCAAGGCCGCCTGTGCGGAGATCGGTCTTCAGCTGTCCGCCGCCCAGCGCGCCATCCTCCGGGTGGCCGCGAAGAACGGTGCGGTGCTCATCCCCGGCTACACCCACCTGCAGCGGGCGCAGCCCGTGTTTCTGGCCCACCATCTGTTTGCCTATCTCGAGATGCTCCAGCGTGACGCGCAGCGGTTCGCCACCGTGGCTGACCACGCCAACTGGTGTCCGCTCGGCTCCGGCGCCATCGCGGGCACGACCCTGCCGATCGACCGCGAGTTTACCGCTGAAGCCCTCGGCTTTGTCGACGCCGCGGGCCGGGCGCGGGTCACCCAGAACAGCATGGACGCGGTCAGCGATCGCGATCTCTACATCGAGTTTGCCTCGGCCTGCGCCCTGACGGGCGTGCATTTCTCGCGGATGGCCGAGGACCTCATTCTCTGGGCCAGCCAGGAATTCAGGTTCGTCGAGCTGCCCGACGCCTTCTGCACCGGCTCCAGCCTCATGCCGCAGAAGAAGAATCCCGACTCGCTGGAACTGCTGCGGGGCAAGGCCGCGCGGCTGCAGGGCAACCTGCACACGCTGCTCGTGCTCGTGAAGGGCCTGCCGCTGACCTACAACCGCGACCTGCAGGAGGACAAGCCCCCGGTGTTCGACAGCCACGACCAGACGGTGCTTTGCCTGCAGGTGCTCGCCGGCACGATCGCGGGCCTGGCGGTGCACAAGAAGAATTGCGCCGCCGCCGTGGCGGATCCGGCGCTGCTGGCCACGGACCTGGCTGATTACCTCGTGCGCAAGGGCGTGGCCTTCCGGGTTGCACACCATGCCGTCGGTGCCGTGGTGCGGCTGGCCGAGCAACAGGGTGTCGCCCTGGACCGGTTGTCGTTGGCTGACGTGAAGCAGGTTCACCCCGCGTTTGGTCGGGACTGGGTCACTTCATTTGATCTGGCGAAGGCGATGGCCCGGCGCACCGGCACGGGGATGCCCGGTCCGGCGCAGGTCGCCCGGCAGTTCAAGCGCTGGCAAAAGCTGCTGGGGTAGGAAATCGCAGCAACGCGGAAGAGCGAAGACACGGTCGCTTTTATCCACGCCATGTTCCTGCCGACGCAAAAGAACGACCCCGCGCTGTATCCCTACCGGCAGGGACTGTACTTCGCGTTCTTCAACGCGATGAACTGGCAGGTCGCCACGGCCACGCCGACCGTGCTCTTCATGGCCTACCTTGGGGCGGATGCCTTCCAGACCGGGCTGGTCTACAGCTGGCCGTTGCTGCTTACGCCGGTGCAGGTGCTGGCGACGGTGCTGCTGCCGCGGCTGGGCTTCAAGCGCCTGACCATTGCGGGGTGGGGCGCGCGCAGCTGGTTCCTGCTCGTGCCGCTGGGCCTCGGCCTGCTTTTGACGCAACAGGGCACGGCCCCGTGGATGATCCTCGCGATGGTGGGCGCGATGTTTTTCTACTCGCTGAGCCGCTCGGTGGGCGCGGCGGCCATCACCACCTGGCTGCAGGGGCTGGTGCCGGAAACCGTGCGCGGCCGCTACTGGTCCACCGACCAGATCATGGGCGGCACCGCCTCGGTCGGCACCCTGGTGCTGTGCGCGGCGTGCTTCACCTGGCTGCCGCGGTCGTGGGCTTTTTCGGTGCTTTACACCTTCAGCATCACCGGGGCGTGGCTGGCGCTGCGCTGTCTGCAGGCTCTGCCCGACATCGAGCGGCCGTCGGTGATGAGCCTCGCGAAAATCCGCGCGGACACCCCGCGGCACATGTTCGGACCCGGCGCCTTCCGGCCCTACCTGTGGCTGGCGGTGCTGTTTTATGTCGTGACCACGCCGTTGGTCCCCTTCGGGGCCTACTACCTCACGACGGTCGCGGGCTTTGCGCCGGCGAGCATCATGGGTTTCACCATCCTGCAGTACGGGGGAGTGATCGGGGGCAACTGGTTCATGCGTTCGCGGATCGACCGCACCGGGGCCAAGCCGTTTTTCCGCTTCATGTTCACGCTGTTCGCCCTCGTGGCCGCCGGCTGGCTGGTTTGCCTCCGGTGGACGCCGCTCATCCAGTGGGTGATGCCGGTGCTCTATTTCCTGCTGGGGGCGGGCACGGGCATGTTCGGTGCGGCCAATGCCAGTTATCTCGCCAAGATTCTGCCGGAGGAGGAGCGCGCCCTGCCGGTCGCCGTGCATGGCGCGCTGAGCTACTTTATCGGCGGTCTGGCGCCGGTCGTCTGGGGCCTCGTGTTGAAGGGCGGCGGGCCGGTGCCCACGCTCAACCTTGCGGCCTTCCAGTGGTTTTTCGTGGTCACCCTGGTCGGGGCGGTGGTGCTCGTCATGCTGGTCAGCCAGCTGGAGGAAAAATCCGGCCACGTGGACCCGATCCTTGAGGGTAGCTGGTTTTTCCGTCCCTTCCGGGTGGTAACCTCCCTCATCATGCTGGCCGAGCCCGCCCGACCGGCGGAGCGGAAGGACGAGAATTTGCGCTAGAGGCTCGCACCGCATGCAGATTTTTGCACGCTGACCGGCTCTTGTTCCATGCCCGCCATCCGCATTCTCTCCGACCGGGTTGCCAACCAGATCGCCGCCGGCGAGGTGATTGAGCGCCCGGCGGCGGTGGTGAAGGAACTGGTGGAGAATGCCCTCGATGCCGGCGCGACCCGCGTCGAGGTGGAGTTCAGCCATGGCGGGCGCAGTCTGATCCGGGTGGAGGACAATGGTTGCGGCATGTCCAAGGACGACGCCCTGATGTCGCTCGAGCGGCACGCCACCAGCAAGCTCGTGGAGACGGCCGACCTCGACCGGTTGGGCACCTTCGGGTTTCGTGGCGAGGCGGTGCCGTCCATCGCGAGTGTCTCGCGTTTCGAGCTGCGGACCCGTCCCCTCGAGGCTCCGGCCGGCACCGAGATCCTCATCAATGGCGGCAAGCTGGTGCATGTGCGTGAGTGCGGTCTGGCACCCGGCACGCGGATCACGGTTTCCCACCTGTTCAATTCGGTCCCGGCCCGGCGCAAGTTCCTGAAAAGCGACGCCACCGAGTCGGCGCACATCATCCAGACGGTGCGGCTGTACGCCCTGGCGTGCCCCCGGACAGCCTTCACCCTGATCGAGGACGGCCGGGTGCTGTTTCAGTCGCCAATGTGCACCACGCTGGTGGAGCGGGTGGCGGAGATATTCGGCCGGCAGATGACGGCGGACCTGCTCCCCCTCGAAACCAGCGACGCCGGGCTGAAGCTCAGCGGCCTGATCGGCAAGCCCGGGATCAATCGCGCCACCCGGCATGAGATGCTGATGTTCGTCAACCGGCGTCCGGTGGACAGTCGCACGCTCAACTACGCCGTGATCGAATCGTATGCCACCTTGCTGGCGAAGGGCCGCTACCCGGTCGCGGTGCTGTTCCTTGACCTCGATCCCTCCGAGGTGGACGTGAACGTGCATCCGGCGAAACGCGAGGTGCGCTTCCGCGCGGAGGGAGCCGTGCGGGGTTTCGTGATCCGGGCCGTGCTGCAATGCCTGAGGGAGCGGGGCCTGCCCTCCGTACCCTTGCCGAAGGAGGGGGCAACGCCGACCGAGTCCATGCCCGGTGATCCGGTGGGTCCCAAGGGTAGGGCGGCGAGTCCCTTCGCCGCCGCGGCCCGGGCGGGGTGCCCGCCCAACCACCCCCCCCCCCGCCGGTATTGAAACCCCAATAGGCCCTTCACCCCCCAGCCCGCACCCTGCCCCCGGCCCGGTGTCCCCCTCACAACCCCCCCCACAAACACAAA
>JANMTJ010000274.1:0-8335 GCA_031390295.1 Oleiharenicola sp. | reverse complement strand
GTCCTTCATCGTGTTCATTCCCGGCATGATCGAGGTCGTCTACGGCCTGCCCCTGGGCCAGTTCCTCAGCCACCACGCCGTGACGCTTTCCGTCGGCGTGGCCGCGTTCATCGCGGTGCTCTGGTTTGGCCGCACGTCGGGCGCGGTCGAGTTTGGCGAGAAGAACGCCGGCGATGTCGAGGCCATCGGCCTCTACTGGCACTTCGTTGATATCGTCTGGATCATCATCTTCACCGCCGTCTACCTGCTGGAGTACCTTTGAGGCCAATCGTTCTCATAATCCTGCTCGTTCTCTCCAACCTGTTTCCTGCCAAACGCCGAGATTAAGAGAACGATAACGAGAAAGAAAACGATCACCGGGCTCCCAATCACCCTCACCTTCACTTTTCCTTTCCCACCATGTCCGCCCCCGCTGCAGTTCCCGCCGCCGGCCACCACGAGCCGAGCAAGTTCCATATCTACATCCAGATCGCGATGATCCTCGCCGTCATCACCGGCGTCGAGGTCGTGCTCGTGTACCTGCCCATCGTGAAGTGGTTTGTCGTCACCGCGCTCTGCCTGCTGTCCGCCGTGAAGTTCATGTTCGTCATCTTCTTCTTCATGCACCTGCGCTGGGACAAGGTGTTCTGCACGATCCTGTTTTTCATCGGCCTCGTCCTGGCCGGCGGCACCATGTGGGCCCTGCTTCACCTCTTCGGCGCCGACGCCAGCGTGCCCCTCAGCTCGATCGTGGGCCTGCTGGTGTTCTGAGCGGCCCGCGTTTCCCTTCAACCCGCCGCACCCGTCCCGGTGCGGCTTTTTTACGGCCCTACCCCAGGCTCTAGACCAAAGTCTAGTATAATTCAGGCCTTGTGGCACCTTGAGCGGATGGGCGAGCCTCATTGGATGACGGTCGTCAAACGCATCAAGCCGCCAGCCGACGGCTTTGGTGCGATGGTCCGGAAACCCCACGTCCTTCCTCTGCCCGTCGGCAATTACCCTGCTTTCAACCAACCGGTCTTCCAGGAGCTGGTTGGCAATATCGGTCCACCCCAAACCAACCCCCAAACAACATGAAGCTGCTCCAAGCTGCTCCATCGCACCGCGCGTTTTTCGCCGGACTTGCTTGCTTGATTCAAGTATTGCTCACCCCGCCCGCCACTGCCGTCGTCAGCCAGCCGTATACTTGGAAGAGTGTCCAAATCCAAGGCGGTGGCTTTGTCCCGGGTATCATCTTCAACCAGACCCAGCCCAATCTGATCTACGCCCGCACCGACATCGGTGGAGCCTACCGCTGGAACCAAGCCACCAGCTCTTGGATCCCGCTCAATGACGACGTGGACTACAGCAACTGGGGCAGCATGGGTTGCGTCAGTATTGCCACCGACCCGGTCAACCCCAACAACGTGTACGTCGCCGCCGGCATGTACACCAACGGCTGGGACCCCAATAACGGGGTCATCATGCGCTCCAGCGATCAAGGCAATACCTGGGCAACCACCAGCCTGCCCTTCACCCTTGGCGGCAACATGCCCGGTCGCGGCATGGGCGAGCGACTGGCGATTGACCCCAACAAGAACAGCATCCTCTACTACGCCGCCTCCGACGGCCACGGGTTGTGGAAGAGCACCGATTCCGCCGTCACCTGGAGTCAGGTGACCAGCTTCCCCAATGTCGGCAACTACGCTGAGAATCCCAACGACGTGAACAACTACGCCAACCATCCTCCTGGGGTGGTGTGGGTGACCTTCGACAAGCGCACCGGCTCCTCCGGCAATGCCACCCAGACGATCTACGTCGGCGTCGCCGACCTGCAGAACAATTTATACAAGAGCACCGATGGTGGCGCAACATGGGTGCGGGTCGTCGGCCAGCCCACCGGTTTCATGGCGCATCACGGCGTCCTCGACGAGGTCAACGGCTTCCTGTATCTGAGCTACAACAACAACGCCGGTCCCTATGACGGCTCCCTGGGCGACGTGTGGAAATACGCCACTGCTGACGGCACCTGGACCCGCATCAGCCCGGTGCCATCCACTGACACCGCCAACGCTTACTTCGGCTATGGCGGCCTGACCATCGACCGGCAGAACCCCTCCACGATTATGGTGGCGGCTCTGAACTCCTGGTGGCCCGACAGTATCATCTGGCGCAGCATCAATGGCGGCATCACTTGGTCGAAGATCTGGAATTGGACCAGCTACCCCAACTATTCCACCCGCTACATCATGAACATTACTGCCTGTCCCTGGCTGAAGCTGCCGCCCAAGCCACTGCCCCGCGGCGGCCGGCCCGGTCCGAACGTGCCAAATCCCGGCGTGGGCTGGATGATCGAGAGCCTCGAGATCGACCCGTTCAATTCCAACCGGGTGATGTGGGGCACTGGTGCGACCGTGTTCGGCAGCAACAACCTGACCACATGGGATGTCAGCACCACCAGCCAGATCACTATCCAGCCGATGGCCAAGGGGATTGAGGAGACGGCGGTGCTGGACCTGATCAGCCCACCGTCGGGCGCGCCCCTGTTGAGCGCCTTGGGTGACATCGGCGGTTTCGTGCACAGCGACGTGACCGTGGTGCCCGTGACCTGCTGGACGCCGATCGCCGGAACCAACCGGAGCATCGATTTCGCCGAGCTGAGCCCCGGCTACGTCGTCCGGGTCGGCGACGGCAACAACGCCAACGGGGAGTTCAACTTCGCCCTCTCCACCAACGGCGGCTCGACTTGGACTGGCGCCGTCGCCCAGCCAGCCGGCGTCACCGGTGGCGGCAACGTGGCGGTGTCGGCCACCGGTGGCGGCAAGATCGTGTGGAGCCCCAACGGCGCAGGGGTTTTCTACACGACCAACGGTGGCACCGCCAAAACCTCCTGGAAAGCCGCGTCCGGCATTCCCGCCGGAGCCCAGGTCCGCTCTGATCGGGTGAACGGCACCAGGTTCTACGGCTTTCTCAACGGCCTGTTCTACTCCAGCACCAATGGCGGCCAGACCTTCGTACAGACCGCGGCCACCAACCTGCCTCCCTATGCCCAGTTCAAGGCCGTGCCCGGCCGCGAGGGCGACCTGTGGATGGCGGGCGACGGCCTGTGGCATTCCACCAATTCCGGTGCCAGCTTCACGAAGCTGGCCAACGTGGAGGCCGCTATCAGCGTTGGCTACGGCAAAGCCGCCACTGGCCAGACCTATCCGGCAGTCTTTATCAGCGGACAGGTTGACGGGGTGTCCGGCGTCTTCCGCTCAGATGACGCAGGGATGACCTGGGTGAGGATTAACGACGATCAACACGTGTACGGCAACTCCGGCTACTGCATAACCGGCGACCCACGGATCTACGGCCGGGTCTACCTGGGCACCAACGGGCGCGGAATTGTCTATGCCGATCCGATTCCGTGACCCCGATCGGGCGGACGCCAGCGTCCGCTTTAATACCATGCCCCGGCCGCAAAGCGGCCGGGGCATTTTGTTTGCGGCACTTCCGGCACCGTCGAGTTTGGCGGGAAGAACGCCGGAGATGTCGAGGCCATCGGCCTGTACTGGCACTTCGTTGCTATCGTCTGGATCATCATCTTCACCGCCGTCTACCTCCTGGAGTACCTTTGAGGCCAATCGTTCTCGTTCTCATAATCCTGCTCGTTCTCTCCAACCTGTTTCCTGCCAAACGCCGAGATTAAGAGAACGATAACGAGAAAGAAAACGATCACCGGGCTCCCAATCACCCTCACCTTCACTTTTCCTTTTCTCACCATGTCCGCCCCCGTTCCCGCACCCCCGCCGCGACTCCCAGGTTGCGGCTTTTTTGTGCTGTCATCCGTCGCCGATCGGACGGGGAACTGAGCCGGAGTTTGTGGCGACCCTGGTTTCTCCCCTGAGGCCCTGCCCCTAGGCCCAAAGTCTAGTCCCGATCAGGCCTTGTGGCAGCTTGAGAGGAACAGGCTGATGCCTTGGATGGCTGCGGTTGCTGCGGCAAGCAGCGATCCGGCCCCTCCGCTCCCCTTTTTTGCGCCCAGCGGCGTTGCCCGTGCTTTCCCGCCGGCTCTCCCCAGAGCAGGCCAGTAATCGACAAAACACCAACCACCCAGCCCCATGAGACACCCCCATCCCAGTCGCGTGACGATCACGGCCTTGCTCCTGCTCGGTCTGCTTGCCAGCAACTCATTCGCTCAAACCACGGCGCCCGCCCCGGTCAAACCGCCCGAAGACAGTTCTACTGACGAAATTCTCATCCTGTCTCCGTTCGTCGTAACCACCGACAAAGACCAAGGTTACAAGGTAACCAATTCCATCTCCGGCACGCGGCTCAACACCCCTATCAAGGACATGCCCCTCAATCTCGAGGTCATCTCCAGTGAGTTCATCCGCGACACCGGCGCGACCGACCTGCGCCAGGCACTGCGCTACTCGGCCGGCGTCGTGCTCGAATCGCAATCGGATGCCCTGGTCGAACAGGACTTCGACCCCCAGAGCGCCGGAGCCAACGATCCCCGCGGCAATACCCGGAAGGCAGGTGATTCCACCTCCAAATTGCGTGGCTTCGTGATCGACCAGGTCTTGCGCGAGGGCTTCCGGCGGGTGCGCACGGCCGACTCGATCAACATTGACCGGGTGGAAGTCCTGCGCGGTCCCTCCGCCCTCCTTTATGGCGTGGGCAACTTTGGCGGGGTGATCAACTACATCCCCAAGAAGCCGCTGCAGTCTGCGAAGACCTATCTGGGCGTGACGGTCGGCTCCGAAGGTCTCTACCGCTCTGAATTCGATTTTACCGGACCGCTCGGCGGCGGCCAGCACTCCTGGCAGCCCGCGTTCCGCCTCACTGGTGCTTACCAGGAGGGGGGTGACTTCACGGAAATCTATAATCGCCGGGCATTCATGGTGGACCCCATCTTCAGCTTCAAGCCGTTCCCTAAAACCACGGTCACGATCGAGACGGAGTTCGGCCACGAAAACCAGAAGGGCGTGGGCTTCCAGAATGTCCGTTCCAACCTGAACACGGGTGCCGCCCGTACCGCCAGCTGGCTCACCGACGTCGCACCGACCGGGGTGGTTGACCGCCGCACCTTCCGGTGGTCCGGTCCGGACACCTATCTGAAGGGTCCGTATTACAACATCGTGCTCGATGTCCAGCAGCAGATCGGCGAAAATCTGTTCGCGAAGTTTGGTGTCTCTCGCAACAACTCGGTTTTCGACTCACGGCAGATTTCCGATGTCGGCACCATCACACAGCCTTTCTCGGTCTCGGACAAGCGCAGCTACGACCCGATGGCGAATGTGTCGATCGGCGGCACCAGCTACAATCTCGCTCAGGCCATCGGCGTGGCGGGCAGCAGCAGTACCTTCCAGGGTCTCACGTCCCAGCAGCTTTACGCGCTCCGCCCCGCGGGGGCCTTCCGGGGTGACAAGCTGTACGGCTTTGTCCTGCAAAACCTCGCCCAGAACGAGATCCTGCCCGGCCCCCCGTCGACCAGCAATACCGCCGCCATCCGCTACCGCTGGGTCGACAGCAACAGGGATGAGACCCGCGACCAGGTGCGCGCGGACATCAACTACGACCTTGATCTCGGGAAATTCGGACACCACGACTTCATTGTCGGCCTGCAGTACATGCATCTGACCTCAAAGCAGGAGGAGTTCAGCACCCCCTATTCTTACACGGGCAAACCGGTCGACAATGTCGCGCGCTACAGCTACAAGAACCCCGGCGATTACGGTTACTTCCGTTACGGTATGCAGGGAGACGGCCGGGCCGACGCGACCCGCACACTGTTGTACCGCGACGACGTGGAAACTTGGGACCTGGGCTTCTACGGCATCTGGCAGGGCCAGTTCTGGGACAAACGGATCACCACGGTTGCCGGCATCCGCCATGACCGCAATGATGCCAGCAACATCAGGAATTACATCTACGAGACGACCCAAGCGCCGGCCGACAACAGCCGTTCGAAATTTTCCGCCAAGGCACCTTCTGCCACCAGCCCGCAAGCCGGCCTGTCCTTTGCCATCACCAAGGATATTTCAATCTTCGGTCTCTACTCGACCGCTGTGTCGCCCAACTACACCGCCCAGGACGGCAACGGCAAGGTCTTCGACCCGACCAAGGTCAAGAACTACGAAGCCGGCCTGAAATTCGACCTGCTCAACGGCAAGATCTCCGGCACGGTCAGCGCGTTCCGGACCTATCGCAACGGCACTCCCCGCTTCCTGTGGTGGGCTCCCTCCCCTTACAAGTCCCTGGAGAAAGGCTACGATCCCACCAAGCCGAGCGCGACCGTGTGGTGGCATTCCGGGCCGGAAGCCATCTGGTACGCCCTGCGCAACACCAGCGGCGGCCTGACCCAGGCCAAGAAGATCTACTCCTCCGCCTGGTGGCCCGCGCTGGAGGCCATGGCCAGCAAGACCAGTCAGGGCGAGATCTATTCGATTCCGGACGTCGCCAATTGGTGGAGCTACAACACCGATGCCAACGGCAACAAGGGTCTGACCCGTGATGCCGAGGCGAACACCGGCAACTCGGCCTACGTCGGCACCCGCGTTTTCCCGCTGATCAACGTCGCCGACCCGGCGACCTGGGCATTCGTGAACGCCGCCAAGTTCGCCTCGAACCAGTGGGGTGGAAATTTCTACTACACCGCAGGCGCACCGTATTACTTTGGCGACGGCACCAATGGCACGAAGGGCGTTGGCAATGCTCCCGACGGCTCAGGCGCGTCCGTGCCGATTGATGACCAGGCGAAGGGCTGGGATGCCTCGATGATATTCTCCCTCACGAACGAGCTGCAGGTCACGGTCAACTATTCGCATATCAACCGCAAGATCACCTCCAGTACCTACCAGTTCGTCAAAGCGCCCTACTGGCCCTTTGGTTGGTGGTATGTGAAGGACGGCTATTTCGGCACTCTCTCGTACGCCAAGTCGGCCGCTGAGGTCTATGGCGATGTGACGGATACCACCACCTACCATGCGCAGATCCCCGATTACGGCCAATCCGCGGATGATTCGCCCTCAAACGTCGCCTCGCTCTGGGTGCGCTACAACCTGGACAAGGTGCTCCCCGTCAAGGGACTCACCGTCGGGTTGGGCGGCAACTGGGAGGACAAGCGCCTCTGGTTCACGGGCTTCACCGGTGGTGGCGGCAACGTCACGCAGGTGTTTCCCAATGGCACCAGCCAGCCGCCGGTCCTCGTGAAGCTCTGGACCAAGCCCCGCACCACGATCAACGCCTTCGCCGAGTATCGCTTCAAGATCGACGACAAGTATAACACGCGAATCGCACTCAATGTGGACAACCTGCTGGATGACCAGCACGTCTACGGTCAGATTTACGCGCGCGGCGCGGCCTACAAGTTCAGCTTAGGGGTGGACTTCTGACCCACCGCGCAATTTGAGTTAGGGTGAAGCGGGCCATGCCTCGGCATGGCCCGCTTTGTCTGGGCGCCCCGCTCTCCACGCTGCCGGCCGAGAACGGGCTTGTGCGCCGTAACTTTGGGATTGAATGTCCTCCGTTCCTCCTCGCATGCCTGCAATTGCAACCGCCGCGTCATCGTCCTTTTGCCGCCTCCTCGGCGGGGTGCTGGCGGCCGTGTGCGCCTGGACCGCGCTCATCGCGGCCGCGACACCGCCACCGGAACCCGCGCGGGTGCTGACCAACATCAAGGACATCCGTGCCTTGTCACCGGAGCAGGCCATGGCCGGTCTGCCTGTGACCGTACGCGGCATCATAACGCGCATCACCCCGTATGAGCTGTTCATCCAGGACGGCCCGGATGCCATTTTCATCTGGCAGCAGCGCCAGAACCCGACGCTTCGGATGGGCGACTACGTCCAGGTCACAGGTGTAACCAACTCCGGGCACCTGTTCCCCGTCATCAAGGATCCCAGTTTCGTCCTGCTCGATCATCGACCGTTGCCCACCCCGCAGGAGGTTCGATACTCGAACCTGGCCTCGGAACGGTGGGACTGCCAGTGGGTCGAGGTCGCCGGTGTGGTGCGCACCGTCGAGACCAAGATTGAGCAATCCCTCTCCCTGCGGATCCTGTTCGAGGGTGCTTTGCTCCGCGTGGAGGTCAGCGGGCCGGCGGCGCGGGAGTCATCCCGGTTGCTGGGTGCCCGGTTGCGGCTGCGCGGGGTGATCAGCGGCGCAAAGACCCCGCATCGCAAGTTGATTGAACCGGTCCTCTGGGTTGCCTACACGCCGGAGACCTTTCTCGTGGAAACCCCGGGATCCGCGGATGTGTTCGGGGTACCCATGCAGGCCCCGGACACCGGGCATGAGTTTGGTGGGGATGCCTTCAGCGGGGAAATGGTCCGGGTGAGCGGCATTGTCACCAGTCAGCCCACGCGGAGACTGGTCTTCGTGCGCGACC
>JANMTJ010000239.1:0-4005 GCA_031390295.1 Oleiharenicola sp. | reverse complement strand
TGTAGGCGCTATCGCTGGCCACCGTGACCGATGTCGCCGCAGCCAGGCAGCGTTGGAAGCGTTCGGTCCAGCCCGGACCGGCCGGGGCCACACTGATCGTCAAAAATTCCTCGAGGTCGAACGGCAGCACGAGATGGAGCTCGGCCCCAAGTTCCAGCGCGATCTCCGCGATGATGATGTCGGCCCCGCACGCGAGCGAGCCGTGCGCGAAGCCGACCGGCCGCGCCTTCAGGCGGGCCCGGACCTGCTCCGCCACCGCCGCCTGCTGGTCATGCGGAAACCGGGAGGGCGCGCCGGGCGGCGCGGTCATGTGTCCGCAAAAGTGCACCACGTCGGGCTGCGTCAGCACCGCGACGATCGGTTCGGGATCCACCCCGAGGGCGCTGCAAAGAAAACGAAGCTGGCGACGCGTGGTGGCCTGGCCGCCGTGGTCATCATGGTGCGTCTCGGCGGCCGTCGCCAGCGCGGCGAGCGCCCCGGGGTTGTCGCCGAGAATCAGCAACGCCTCCGCTCGCGTCGCCCACGCCCAGTAGTGGGCCGGGTCGGCCGGGCCGGTGAGGATGGCCGTTTCGCGCTCGACCAGCACCAGCACATCGCGGGCGAGGATCCGGGCCTGCTCTGTCCGTCCGGCGATTTGCCACAAGGTTGCGGCGTTGATGCCGGCATATGAACGTCCCAGGCGCCGGTAGACATCCTCGTAGGCGGTGGCCGCCGCCGTCGCCAGCACCGCGCGTTCGGACAGGGGGGCCTGCATCGCGTGATACTTGGCGATCCGGGCGGAGAGGGCGGCAATGTCCTCGGCCAGTTCGGGGGGCAGCTGGTCAGTGGGCATGGTGGCCGTGAGGTTGGCCGCCTCCGCCACCGCGCGCTGGGAACTGCCCGAACGTGCCAGGGCCAGCACGCGCAGATACTTGATTTCCACCCGGTCCACGGGGGTCAGGCCGGGTTGAAATTCATGGCCCTCCGCCTCGTCCGCGACATCGTAGGCGGCGAGGTATTCGCCCCGCCGGATCAGGCTGCGGATTGCGCTGATCGCCTCGGCACTGCTGGTTGCCGGCAGCAGGCCGGGCTTCGCGGTTGGGGCGGGGGAGGACATTCGGCCTTAGACGGGCGTTTCAACGGGTGGCAGCCTCGGTTTGGGCTGGCAAGGACTAAGCTTAACCGGCATGAGTTCCTGCGACTTATGCCGGACAACACAACTGCGGCCCGGGCCTCAAAGTTGGGGAAAACGCTCAACTCTGAACGTTTAACGCTCAACGCTGAATGAAAGAGACTAAATACGATTTGGAGGAACGGCTGATGGAGTTTGCAACGAGGATTATCCGCGTGTCTGAGTCGATGCAGCGTTCCCCTGCCGGTATCTATGTGGCGGACCAGTTATTACGGTCCGGCACGTCACCTTTCGGGCATCATGGTGAAGCGGAAGGGGCGGAATCGCGGGACGATTTTATCCACAAGCTGAAGGTGTGTTACAAGGAGCTGCGTGAGGCGCGTCGTTGGCTGCGGCTGGTGCAGCGCGTGCCCTTGGTCGCAAAGCCTGAATTGCTGGATGTGCTGCTCACCGAGGCTGAGGAACTTGTGTGCATTTTCTCCGCAAGTCTCCGCACGGCGGCAAGCAATCGTCCGAAGGCCAAACATGAGCGTTGAACGTTCAGAGTTGAAAGTTGAGCGTTCCGTGCCGAAAAGCGCGGTCTTTCTCAGTTATGCCCACGAGGATGCCGAGCCCGTCCGGCGCATCGCGGATGCGCTGCGGGCGTTTGGCGTGGAAGTGTGGTTCGACCAGAACGAACTGCGCGGGGGCGATGCCTGGGATGCCAAGATCCGGACCCAGATCCGCACCTGCGCACTGTGCGTGCCGGTCATCTCCGCGACGACGCAATCCCGGGGCGAGGGCTACTTCCGCCGCGAGTGGAAAATCGCCGTCGAACGCACCCACGACATGGCGTCCGGGGTGCCCTTCCTCCTGCCGGTCGTCATTGACGACACGCCGCAGAACGAGGCGCTGGTGCCCGATGAGTTCACGCGCGTGCAATGGACACGTCTTTCGAAGGGCGTGCCCACGCCTCAATTTGTCGAGCAGGTAAAAAAACTGCTAGAAGGAAAGCCTGTAGGGCGGGATCTCCGTATCCCGCCACAACAAACAAGTCAGGCGGGGTTCGGCGACCCCGCCCTGCAAAAGAAATCAGCCGTCCCCGGCTGGGCCTGGGGGGTCGCGTCTGTCGTGGTGGTCGCGGTGATCGCCGGCGTCATGCTTTTGCGTAAACCAGCGACAGTCGCCACCCCGCCGGCTGCTGCCGCCGCCACCCCGCCGACGACCCCCGCCACCGCCACCCCGCCGGCTGCCGCCGCCGCCGAGACCAAGCCGACGATGGTCACGGTGCCGGTGCAACGCGTGGCGGACAAGTCCGTCGCCGTCCTGCCGTTCACGAACATGAGCGAGGACAAGGACAGCGCCTTCTTTACCGACGGCATGCACGAGGACATACTCACGAATCTCGCCCTGATCCGCGAACTCCGCGTTGTCTCGCGTACCTCCGTGATGTCCTACCGGGCCACCACGAAGCCCATGCGGCAGATCGCGCAGGAGCTCGGCGTCACTTACATCCTCGAGGGCAGCGTGCGGCGCTCGGGCAACAAGGTGCGCGTCACCGGCCAGCTCATCCACGCCGCGACCGACGAGCATGTCTGGGCCCAGTCGTATGACCGCGACCTCACCGACATCTTCACGATCCAGAGCGAGCTCTCGTCGCAGATCGCCGGGGCGCTGAAGGCCGCCCTTTCCCCGGAGGAGAGGGTCCTCCTCGCCCGCAAGCCCACGGAGAATCCCGCGGCCTACGACCTGTTCCTCCGCGCCCGGGACATCCTCAACCGCGAGGGCAACACCCCCGCCGCCCGGTCCCGGCAGATCTCGCTGCTGCAAAGCGCGGTCGAGCTCGACCCGACCTTCGGGCAGGCGTGGGGCGAACTGGCCGCTTCCTGCGCCTACTGGTATTTCCTGAGCTTCCCCGACATGGACGCCTACCTGGCGCGGGCCAAGGTCGCGATTGATCGGGCCGTCCAGTTCGCGCCCGAGGATCCCGAGGTCTTTAGCAGCCTCGGCACCTATTATTACTATGGCTTCCGCGACTACGCCCGCGCGGCCGAGCAGTATGAAAAACGCGCGAAGCTGCAGCCCAACTCCCCGATCGTCTTCAATTCCCTCGCCTTGATCCAGCGGCGGCAGGGCCGCTGGGCCCAGTCGCTGGTCAACGCCCGCCGCGCGAGCGAGCTCGATCCGGCCAATATCTCCTATCTGCGCAACCTGCTGGCCACGCAGCGGGCGGCCCGGCGCTGGGATGAGGCGCTGGCGACGCAGCGGCGGATCATTACGCTGCTGCCGGGCGATCTCCAGATGGCCTACTTTCTGGCGTATGGCCATTTTCTGGCGAAGGGTTCGACCCGCGAGGGTGAGGCCTTCTTTGCCTCGTTGAAACCGGAGCAGTTGAATTCCCCTCTCGGCATCGAGCTCCGCAAGAACTGGGCGGGGTCTATGGGTGACTTCGCCGAGGCTGTCCGGCTGGACAAGATGCAGCCCTACTACGACGAGGATGGGACGCCGCACTATGAACAGGCTTTCGGTGCCGCTTCCAACTACTACGCGCTCGGCGACAAGGCGGCGGCCAAGGCCCGGCTGGGCGACTTTCCGGCCGAACTGCGAGCGCTGTTGGTGCGCGAGCCGAAGAGCGTCCGTCTCTGGGCCTTTCTCTCAGGCGTGGAGGCGATTCTGGGCAACAAGGCGGAAGCCCTCCGCTGCGCGGAACGCAGCGTGGAGCTTTTACCCGAGTCGCGCGACGCGCTCGACGGCGTCTCCTACGCCGCCTACCGGGCCATCACGTATGACTTCGTCGGGGAGAAGGACAAGGCACTGGTGGAATACGCCCGGCTGTTCCGGACCCCATCCACCGTTTTGATGAACGTCCATGAGTTCAAGCGGGGCTTCAGCACGCTGCACGGTGACCCACGGTT
>JANMTJ010000224.1:0-1585 GCA_031390295.1 Oleiharenicola sp. | reverse complement strand
CCTTCGCCAGCTTCGGACCGGCGGCCAGGTGCAGGTAGGTGAAGACTGTCTGCCCCTGCTGCATCAGGTCGTATTCGGCCTCGAGCGGCTCCTTGACCTTGAGGATCAGGTCGGCGCTTTTCCACACCTTGGCGGCGGACGCCCCCAGGGTGGCGCCGGCGGATTTATATTCGTCGTCGGTGAATCCGGCGCTGACGCCGGCGGACTTCTCGATGAGCACCTTGCCCCCGAGCGCGGTCACGCGGCGGCAGAGGCTGGGCGTCATCGAGACGCGGGTTTCACCGATCTTAATTTCCTTGGGAACTCCGATGGTCATGGGCGTTATGACACAGCGGTTTTCCCGGCGAGGCAATCCCAGTCTGGTTAGCCTACGGGCCTATTGCTCTTCCCGTCGTTCTCGTTCTCTCCTGATCCGTTAAACGCGGAGGGCGCAAAGGCCGCGGAGGGCGGACACGTCACAGCGTACCGGGCAGCTCGAGGGCCTGCTTTACGGTGGTCCAGTCGGCTTCACTGACTTCGTAGTCACCGCCGCCTCCATCCCAATGAATGCGGAGTTGATTCCCATGAATCGCTGCCACGGAAATCACGCGCTCGCCATTCTTCCTGAAGGAGGCGGTGCGCCATCCGATGCAAAAACAGTGCACGGTCCTGGGCAAGGACGTGGCGGCGACCGCCTCGCTGACCCCGCGAATCCACGCCAGATCGCGCACGACCACTCCATCCGCCTCTTTCTCCCCCTCACCCCGGATGTTGACCTCGTCAGCACTGGCAATCAACGCAGCCATCCGCGCGGCATTGGTCGCGCCGTAGTTGGGATCCTTTTCTGCCTCCCTTTGGGCGTCGTATTTCTTCTTATTGGCTTTGTGCTCCGCGATCTGTTGATCCGCCGAAGTTCCCCGCTGGATAGTCGCATAGGTTACCAAGTTGCCTCTCCACCATTCCTTCGGGCCGGCAAAATCACGCGAGACGAGAAAGGCGACCGAAACTTCCTTGAGTGCATCGGCGCGCTCCCGGTCCTTGATCGTGACCCGGTGATTCAAGAGCAGCACATATTCATCCGGGGCGAGCACGACCGGCGTGAAGCGGGCCGCCACGAAAGCCGTCGGCTTCCCCTGAAACCGATCAGGGCGGATCAACAGCCCGATGTGCCCCAGCCCCGGCTCCTCTCTCATCCCCAGCGGCTTTTCATCACGATCGGTGGTGGCCACGGTGATTGGCTCGGCGGAGACATTATGCAACGCGACCTCGACATTCAGAGAGGCTTCACCCCAAGTCCATTCTTTCCCGGAGCCCTGCACGGCATCGCGCAAGTGGGCGTTAACCTCCAGGCGGAGCCCTCCCGCTTCCGGATTGGGTGGATTATACTCCTTGGCCCAAGCATTGACCTCGACCGAATCGGCGGCCCCGAAGCCCGCGACGGCGCTCGCGCAAAGGAAGAGAGGAACTGAAAGCGGCCGGATCATTTTGGAGCTAACGGTAGATTGCGCTCAACCGTGTTGAGTTTGGGTATTTTGCGGCCCGCACGAACATGAGGGCCGACAACAGACTGGAAATCAACCACCGAGTTCTCTTCGCGCGCTCCGCG
>JANMTJ010000205.1:0-5941 GCA_031390295.1 Oleiharenicola sp. | reverse complement strand
GTCTGCTCGGCGTATTTGATGACGCCGTCCTTGCCGATGACAAACGCCGCGCGGGCGGCTGTCTCATAGATGCCGGCGAACGTCGGGAAAGCCACTCCGTAGGCCCGGGTGACCGTTTTGTTCAGGTCGCTGAGCAGGGTGATCCCGATCTTGCTCTGGTTGCCCCAGGCTTCGAGTGCAAACGGGCCGTCCACGCTGATCCCGTAAACCTCGGCGCCGAGTTTGGCATAGTCGCCCAGTCCCGAGGTCTGGTCGCACAACTCCTGGGTGCACACGCTGGAGTAGGCGGCGGGGAAAAACAGCAGCACGGTCTGTTTCTGGCCGAAATTGGCGCTCAGTTTGACGTCCTTGAGGCCGTCCGCGGACTTGGTCTTGAGGGTGAAATCAGGGGCTGGGGAGCCGACGGCGAGAGGCATGGGGATAAGTGGTGGTTGGTTCGGGTTGGTGCGACGGACTTCCGGCGCGTGGAGACCGTTAACTAGAACCTCCCGCGTACCCGCGGCAAACCATTTTAAACCGGTATGAGGGCGGTTACTATTTTCGCTGCACGCGCTATAAGTTTTGCTGGCCTCCCGCCCGAAACTTCCCCTTGCCTCCCGTAAGTCCTATGGGTCCTATACGGTTCATCGTCCCCCGGGACTTTATCCACCAATGTCCGACATCCTGGCCGAACTCGAATGGCGTGGCCTCTACGCCGACTGCACCGACCGCGACGCGCTGACCAAGCGCCTCGCCGAGGGCCCGCTCACGCTCTATTGCGGTTTCGACCCGACCGCCGACTCGCTGCACGTCGGCAACCTGGTGCCCCTGTTCGCGCTCCGGCGCTTCCAGCAGCACGGGCACATTCCCATCGCCCTCGCCGGTGGCGCCACCGGCATGGTGGGTGACCCCTCCGGCAAGTCCGACGAGCGCAACCTCCTCACGCCCGACCAGCTCCAGCACAATCTCGACTGTATCAAGCCCCAGCTCGCCCGCTTCCTCGACTTCTCCGGCGCCAAGAACCCCGCCCGGCTCGTCAACAACTACGACTGGACCGGCGACCTCAACTTCCTCGAGTTCCTCCGCGAGACCGGCAAGCACATCACCGTGAATTCCATGATCGCCAAGGACTCGGTCCGCTCGCGCATGGCGGACCGCAGCACGGGCATCAGCTTCACGGAGTTCAGCTACATGCTGCTGCAGGGTTTTGATTTCCAGCACCTGCGGAAGACCTTCAACTGCGAGCTGCAGGTCGGGGCCACCGACCAGTGGGGCAACATCACGGTCGGCACCGAGCTCACCCGCAAGAAACTCGGCGCCACGGTCTGGGGCCTGGTCTTCCCGCTGCTCACCAAGTCCGACGGCACCAAATACGGCAAGACCGCCACCGGCACCGTCTGGCTCGATCCGAAGAAGACCAGCCCCTACCGCTTCTACCAGTTCTTCGTCAACGCCGACGACGCCGACGTCATCAAGCTCCTCAAGACGCTCACCTTCCTCTCCCGCGAGGAGATCACCGCGCTCGAGGCCGAACTGAAGGCCAACCCCGGCGCCCGCGTCGCGCAGAAGGCCCTGGCGAGGGAAATGACCACCCTCGTGCACGGCGAAGGGGCCGTCACAGCGGCGCTCAAGGCTACGGAGATCCTTTTCGGCGGCTCGCTCGACGGTGTCACCGAGGGAATCTTCCAGGATGTCGTGGGCGAAGTCCCGACCAAGGATCTGGAAAAGGTGAAACTCGATGACGCTGGCGCCGCCATCGTCGACCTCATTGTTCACTCCGGCCTCGCCGCGTCGAAGGGCGCCGCCCGCAAGGACCTCGAGGCCGGCGGCATCTACCTGAACAACGTCCGCGTGCCCGACCACACCCGCAGTGTCACGTCAGCCGACCTGCTGTTCGGAAAGTACCTTTTGCTGCGGAAAGGGAAAAAGTCATACGCCGTCCTTTCGATTCGTTAACGACCTCCTCTCTCGTCTCGTCTCGCCGAAGCCTTGGCGAAGGCGGGTCGGGAAGTATCTCCTCCTCCGAAAGGCAAGAAGAGCTACGTGGTGCTGAAGATCGCGTAGTCTTGATTAATACATCGTCGCCCGCGCCTTCGCATAGTAATATGCCAGTACCTGAAGCATCTCTCCCGGGCCGAGAGCGAATCCAACAAACGGTCGCTGGACGCAGCGGCCGGTCGCATGGCCAAGGGTGAGAAGGTGACACGAGCGCATTTGCAGCGACTGCACAAGTCACTCCGGGCCGCCGGAGTGTGAGGTCTGCCTATCGCTCCTGGACATCACCCAACCGAAACCGCTGCTCCCCGCGCATCACGTAAACAATGAAAACCTGCTCTCCCGCGACCCGGTAGAAGATTCTGAGCGGGTTAATCACCAATTGTCGATAGGGTGTGCCGGATAGCTCACGGGGCTTTCCACCGGATAAGGGGAAAAGAGCCAGTTGTTCAACCCGGGCGAAGAGACGTTTCACGAGCCGGCTCGCCGCCTCGGGCTTGTCGAGGGCGATGTAACCGGCAATCCCCTCGAGATCGTCCAGTGCCGGTTCAGTCCAGATTATTTCAGCCATCGGGCCAGCCGCTTTTGGGCCCGTGAATGCGTTGCGACCCGACCCTCCGCGATGGCTTTCTCGCCCCGCGCCAAGCCCTCCAGCAATTGCAGACGCTTCTGCATTGCTTCGTAAGATTTCGCCTCAACCAAATAGGCTGCGACTCCATTCTCCTGCACAAGTTGAGCGGGTGAGTCGCTATGCCGGTAACCGGATGCTTTGCGTCTGGTCGCGACCTTCATCTGAAAGGATTAAGGTCAGGTGTACCCAAACGGTCAATCTTCTCCTGATCGATGAGACTACCTCTCCTCCGTGTTTCCGTGATCAGCTCAGCGCTCACACCTTGATGCTCTGCACCAGTTCGCGGTTCGCCATGTGCCACTCGACGGTGCGGCGGATGCCTTCCTCGGCGGACACGGTCGGGGCCCAGCCGAGCAGGCGCTGGGCCTTGGCGATATCGGCCCAGGTTTCCTTCATGTCGGCCGGACTCGCCGGCCGCCCGGCGATCTTGGCCTTTTTGCCCAGGGCCTTCTCGATCAGGCCGATCAGCGTGTGCAGGCTCATCGGATTCCGCCCGCCGCCGAGGTTGATGATCTCGTAGCCGAGCGGCTTGAGGGCGAGGACCGTGCCGCGGGCAATGTCGTCCACGTAGGTGAAGTCCCGGGCCTGGGTGCCGTCGCCATAGACCGTGATCGGCCTGCCCTCGCTGATCCACTTGATGAAGCGAAACGGGGCCATGTCGGGCCGGCCGGCCGGGCCGAACACGGTGAAATAGCGCAACACGGAGACATCAAGTCCGTGCTGCTCATGGTAACGCTGCGCGAGCAGTTCCGCCTTGCGCTTGGTCTCCGCGTAGGGCGACTGCAGCGCGTTGACCGGCTGGTCCTCGGTGAAGGGCATCGGGCACCCGGCATAGAGCGACGAGCTCGAGGCGAGAATGTGCTTCTTCACCCCGTGCTTCCGCTGGCACTCGAGGACGTTCTGTTCGCCGAGGACATTCGTGCGCTCATAGAGCTCGGGCTGCGCCAGGCTGGCGCGCACGCCGGCCCGGGCCGCAAGGTTGATGACGGCGTCGAACTGGTGCGCAGCAAAGATCTTGTCGAGCGCGCCCTGATTCTCGATGTCCAGCGGGTAGAAAATGAAGCCGCGCCCCGCCTGCAACTGCCCCAGCCGCCAGTGCTTGAGGTGGACATCGTAGTAGTCGTTGAGGTTGTCCACGCCCACGACCATGTGTCTTTCTGCGAGCAGCTGCTCGCAGACTTTCGCGGCAATGAAGCCCGCCGCACCGGTGACTAGATATCTGGCCATGGTCAGGGGGAGAGGGTTGCGAAATCCGCGCGCGTCATTTGCCGGGCGACATCGCCGCCCACCGTGCGCGGGGTCCAGCCGAGCCTGGCCTGCGCCAGCGAGGCGTCGCCCACCAGGGTGGCGGACTCCACCGGGCGGTAGAACTTGGGATCGATGCGCAGGACGACCGCGCCGGTGTCCTTGCGCCGCGCCACCTCGGCCGTCCCCTGCCCCTCGAAGGACAGCTCGAGTCCGAGCTCGGCAAACGCCGCCGTGGCAAACTCCCGCACCGAACAGGCCCGGCCGGTGGCGAGGACGTAGTCGCCCGCGGTCTTCGCCTGCAGCATCAGTCGCATGGCGGTGACATATTCCGGGGCCCAGCCCCAGTCGCGCCGCGAGTCGAGGTTGCCCAGCAGGATCTCCGCCTGCCGGCCCGCCTTGATGCGGGCGGCGCCGAGCGAGATCTTGCGGGTGACAAAATTCTCCCCGCGGCGGGGCGACTCGTGGTTGTAGGCGATGCCGTTGCAGGCGAAGAGGCCGTAGGCATTGCGATAAACGCGACAGAGCTGCGCGGCAAAGGCCTTGGCACAGCCGTACGGATTCACGGGATTGAACGCCGTGGCCTCGTTCTGCGGGGCGACGGCGGGTGCGCCGAAGACCTCCGAACTGGCGGCATGGTATAACTTCACCGGATAGCCAAGGTCGCGCAGGATCTCCAACAGGGCGAGTGTCGCCGTCCCGTTTTCCTGACAGGTGACCTCGGGTATCTCGAAACTCAGGCCGACATGGCTCTGGCCGGCGAGATGATATATTTCCTGCGGCTTTTCCTTTTCGAGGATGCGACGGAGCGAAGTAACGTCGGTCAGGTCGCCATAGTGCAGGGTCAGTTTCCCCGGTGCCGGCCCCGTCCGCAGATGCTCGATGCGCGAACGGTTGAACATGCTCGCCCGCCGCACGAGACCGTGCACGGCGTAACCCTCGCTGAGCAATTGCTCGGCGAGATAGGAACCGTCCTGACCGGTGATGCCGAGGATGAGGGCGGTTTTCATGCGAGGGTGGCGGAAGGGCACA
This sequence comes from Oleiharenicola sp., assembly GCA_031390295.1. Taxonomy (GTDB): domain Bacteria; phylum Verrucomicrobiota; class Verrucomicrobiia; order Opitutales; family Opitutaceae; genus Lacunisphaera. Next base: position 1,059 of record JANMTJ010000205.1, on the reverse strand, counting down.
TCGGCTGACAGCAAGACAAGTCGCGGACTTAATTCAACTCCTTGCGCACGGCAAGATTAGCGCCGGGCAGCCAGCCACTTTTTCACCGCCGCGAGGGGCCAGGTGGTGAAGACCTGCTCCTTGGTCAGCCAGCCCTTGCGGGCGACCCCCACGCCGAGGCGAAAAAACTCCAATTGGGCCGTGCGGTGGGCATCCGGGTTGATGCTGGTCAGCAGACCCTTTTCCGCCGCCTTGCGCCAGTGCCGCCAGTCCATGTCCAGGCGCATCGGGCTGGCGTTGAGTTCGATGATGACGCCGTGGGCGATGGCGGCATCAATCACCTTGTCCACGTCCACCTCATAGGCCTCCCGCTCAAGGAGCAGCCGGCCGGTCAGGTGCCCGAGCATCGTGACGTGCGGCTGCTCGATCGCCCGGATGATGCGCTTGGTCATCACGTCGCGCTCCTGCCGGAACGACGAGTGCACCGACACGACCACGTAGTCCAGCTGCGCCAGCGTGGTCTTGGAGAAGTCCAGTTTTCCGTCGGGAAGGATGTCGCACTCGGTGCCGCTGAACACATGGGTCTTGAACTTGCCGGATTCATTCAGTTTCCGGATGGCCGCCACCTGCTCCTCCAGCCGGGCCTCGTCGAGGCCCCGCGCCTGGAAACTCGACTGGGAGTGGTCCGCGATCCCGAGGTAATCGAGCCCGAGCGCCTCGGCCGCCGCCGTCATCTCCTCCAGCGTATTGTGTCCATCGGAGGCCGTCGTGTGGCTGTGAAACACGCCGCGGATGTCTTCCACCTCCACGAGATGCGGCAGCTTGCCCGCCTCCGCCGCCTCGATTTCGCCGAGCCCCTCGCGCAACTCCGGCGGGATGAAGGGCAGGCCGAGCGCCTTGAACAGGTCGGCCTCGCTCTTGGCTTTCAGGCTCTTGGGTCCGGCCGCCCCCTGTTTCTTAACCTCGGCTGTCGGGCCGTGTTTCTCGTCCGCCGGAAAGAGTCCCCATTCACTCATGCTGAAACCCCGGGCGAGCGCCCGCTGGCGCATCTGCACGTTGTGGTCCTTCGAGCCGGTGAGG
>JANMTJ010000188.1:0-1501 GCA_031390295.1 Oleiharenicola sp. | reverse complement strand
TGCCGCGCGGCCGCCCGCCCGCGTCGACAAAACCCAGCGCCTCCGCCGTGAACTCCCGGTCGATGGACAGGGTGGTGCCGGCGATGGCCCCGGAACCCAGCGGACACCAGTTGGCGTGGTCGGCCACGGTGGCAAACCGCTCCGTGTCGCGCTGGAGCATCTCGAGATAGGCAAACAGATGGTGGGCCAGAAACACGGGTTGTGCCCGCTGCAGGTGGGTGTAACCGGGGATGAGCACGGCGTCGTTATTCGCGGCCACCCGGAGGATGGCGCGCTGGGCGGCGGCCAACTGCAGACTAATCTCCGCGCAGGCGGCCTTGAGGTAGAGTCGCATGTCGGTCGCGACCTGGTCGTTGCGGCTGCGGGCGGTGTGCAGCTTGGCGGCGGCGGGCACGCGCTTGGTCAGCGCCTGCTCGATGTTCATGTGCACGTCCTCGAGCTGAGTCTGCCACTTGAACTTGCCCGCCCGGACCTCGCGCAAAATGCCATCGAGGCCCCGGTGGATCGCGTCACGTTCCTTCCGGGTGATGAGCCCCACCTTGGCGAGCATGGCGGAGTGGGCCTTGCTGCCGGCGATGTCGAACGGCGCGAGCCGGTGGTCGAACGAGACGGACTCGCTGAAACGCAGCATGAGCCCGGCGGTACCCGCCGAGAAACGTCCACCCCAAGTGGCTTGCGCCTGCTTTGCCATAGGCGGTCAAGCAACGGTCCGCCGCCAGTCTTGGCAACGCGGAAATGGGGCCGGCACTTCCAGTTTGCCTGCAACCACTACCCTCCCATGGTGACTTAATGCAGATGCCGCGATCCATACTGTGCCTGTTCCTGCTGTTGGGCGCTGTGGGCGTGCTGGCCGCACAACCCGCCCCCATTCTGACGGGCTGGGATCGCGTCCGGATCGCCCCGATGAAAACCTCGATCTATGTCGGCAGCGTGTCCCTCACCACGGAAGTCTTTGTGCGGGACGGCTCGACCCTGGCCAGCACCTACGCGGCCAAGGTCCGGCCGTGGTTTTTCTGGGGCGAGACCGGCAAAATCACCATCACCCTCACCGATGCCAATCTGGCCAGTCTGGCCCGGGGCGAGAGGGCCGAGTTCACTGGCGACGCCACCAACCATAAGAACAAACCGCGCAGCGTCACCGGCTACGCCCAGCCCGCCGATGCCATCTCGGGCAAGATCAAGGTGCGCATCGGCGTGGACGACACCGTGTTGATTTTCAACGGCACCTACCGCTTCGAAGCTGCGGTGAAGTGACAACCGTCACTCCGCCCAGTGGAAGACGATGGGCTTGTCGACCGACGGGTGCAGGCTGAGGTGGACCGGACAGTTGAGAGCGGCGGGTTCGAGCACCTCCGCGAACTCCTTGGTCTTCGGGAAGGGCAGCCAGATTTCCACCGCGAGCCGCGTGATGCGCCGGGGCTTGTCCGTGGACATTTCCTTCGTCACCGCCCAGCGCACGCCCGGAATGTCGGTGCCGAGCTTCAACTTGGCGGCGATGGCC
>JANMTJ010000180.1:0-7598 GCA_031390295.1 Oleiharenicola sp. | reverse complement strand
GCGAGGTCGTGCCGGATGAGCCAGGCCGCGCCACACAGGAGGAGGAAATCCAGCAGAACGCCACTGAGCACGGTCCAGCGGGTGGTCTGCGCCTGCAGGAACGACGCGCGGTCCCGGGCACTGAGGAGATTCGTCTGGGTTTCGCGGAATTTCTCGAGGCGGCGTGCCAGTTCGCGCAGGTCGTTGCGCTCGGCGTCCTCGGCCAGCTGCTGCTGGAGGGCCGCGGGGTCACCGGCCCGCTTCAGGCGGACGATGCGGTTGGCCAGCTCGGCGCGCCCGGCGAGCAGCACGGCGATCGGGGCAAATTGTTCCCGGTCCGCCGGCGAGTCGGTCGTGAGGGCGGTGATCACATCGACGCGCTCGCCCAGCTCGGAGAATTTGTCCTGGCAGGCCTCGTGGTCGCGCGGGTCGGCGGTGAGCAGGTATTTGCCGAGGTTTCCCTCGGCGGCCACCACGGTCGGCTGGAGGGCGTCGAGCTCGGTGATCAGGGCGTGAGTGTGATTGACCCAGTCGTTGGTGGCGACGGAGCGGTTCAGATTGTGCAGCGACGCGACGACGACAAACACCAGCACGGCCAGGATGAGCGCGAAGAAAATCAGGACGCGCCGCAATGTGCGATCGCCCCAATACGGAGTGGGGCTTGAGTCAGTCGACATTAAAGGTGGAGGGTTTGGCCGAACCCGGGGGCGCGAGTGGCTCGGAGCCGCCGGTCTGCGAGACGGTGGTGATCATCGTCTTGCGTCGGGTCGCGTAGGAATAGCTGAACTCGGAGGCGGTAGTCCAGCTCGACTCGAGGGATTGCGCGACCTTGGTGGCGATGTCGCGGATATCCGGCCCGGAGCGGGCCAGGGTGAAGAAGACGGCGCGGTTGTTGTAGTCGAGATAAGCCTTGTTGTCGGAGACGTAGCAGACGGCGTGGGCGATGCGCCCCGTGAGCCGGATGTGGATGAGCCGGGTGTCCAGGCTATGCTTTTTCAGCACAAAGTCGGCCAGCACGGCATAGTCGTCGCAGTCGCCCTTTTCCCGCGCCAAAAAGTCGGTGGCGGATTGGATCGGGTTGTTGAATTCGTAGGCGAAATCCCCGAAGTAACTCGCGAATTTCTTGGCATTGAGCCGGGGATTGCCGGTCAGTTCGTCAAGCATCACGGCATCCAGGTCGACGGGCGCCGCGATGCCACTGGCCAGCAGGCACAGCCAGAGGGCGACCCGCTTGGGCCAGGGAGGGGGAGGGTATGGCGCGGTTGGCACGTTTGGTACCGGGGCGGGTGTCGCATGAAGGCAAATCACGTACGCTTCGCACCGGTTGCCCTATGGGGCCAGAGCGGACGGCGGGTCTGCGCTGACGATCAAAGCAATAGTGTTAAACATTGAATCTGCAAGCCCGCGCCGGAATCATCGCCGCGCTCAAATCGGGTACCGCTTTCATGTCTTCGCATCGCATTGTCACCTCCGTGGGCGACCGTCTCGGCCGGTTGTCACCATTCGGCGTGGGGCACACCAAACCGAAGCATTTTCGCGACATGGTGAAGGTCGTGTGGGAGAACCGCGACAACCTCGGTCACGCGTGGAAGGTGCTCAGTCGCGGCGTGTGCGACGGCTGCGCCCTCGGGGTGGCGGGCTTCCATGACTGGACGATCGACGGCGTGCATCTGTGCATGACGCGGTTGAATCTGCTCCGTCTGAACACCATGCCGGCCATGGATCCGGCGGTGCTCGCCGCTGTGTCCCCGCTGACCGGCAGGGACAACCGGCGGTTGCGCGAACTCGGGCGCCTGGCGCACCCGATGCGGCGACGGCACGGCGAGCCGGGCTTCACGCGCATCTCCTGGGATGAGGCGCTCGCCACCATCGGCGGCCGCCTCCGCGCGGCCGACGTGCGCCGCATGGCGTTCTTTGTGACCGCGCGCGGGGTGACCAACGAGGTCTACTACACGGCGCAAAAGGTCGCGCGTTTTCTCGGCACCAACAACGTGGACAACGCTGCGCGCCTCTGCCACTCGCCCTCGACGGCCGCGATGAAGCACATGCTCGGCCTCGCCGCCACCACGTGCAGCTACACCGACTGGATGGGCTCCGACCTGGTGGTCTTCTTCGGCTCGAATCCCGCCAACGACCAGCCGGTCTCGACCAAATACCTGCACATCGCCAAGACGCAGGGCACGAAGATCGTGCTCGTGAATCCCTATCTCGAGCCGGGCATGAAGCGCTACTGGGTGCCCTCGACCGCCAGCAGCGCGCTCTTCGGATCCGATCTCGCCGACTACTGGTTTCCCGTCGGGCAGGGCGGCGACATCCCGTTTCTCTACGGCGTGCTCAAGCACCTGATCGAGACGGGCAAGATCGACCGCGTCTTCGTGGACGCCCACACGACGGACTGGGGCGAGGTCGCGCGGCGGGCGCAATCACTCGACTGGACGGTGCTGGAGCAGGGCAGCGGCCTGCCGCGCGCGAGCATCATCGAGTTTGCCGACCTGGTGGGTAACGCGCGGAGCGCCGTCTTCGTGTGGAGCATGGGCGTCACGCAGCACGAATGCGGCGCCGACAACGTGCGCATGATCCTCAACGTCGCCCTCGCGCGCGGGTTTCTCGGTCGCGACAAATGCGGCGTCATGCCGATCCGTGGTCATTCGTCGGTGCAGGGCGGTGCGGAAATGGGTGCGTATTCGACGGCTTATCCCGGCGGCAAGGCGATCACCCCGGCCAATGCCGCCGCGTTGTCGGCGCACTACGGTTTTCCCGTGCCGGACTGGCCGGGCCTCACGGCCACCGAGATGGTGGAGGCCGGATATCGTGGCGAGCTCGACGTCTTCTACATGCTCGGCGGCAACTTCCTGCGCACGCTGCCTGATCCCGACCATGTCGCGCTGGCGCTGCAGCGGGTCCCTTTCCGCGTCCATCAGGACATCATGCTCACCGACCAGATGCTGCTCGATCCCGCCGACGAGGTGATCCTGCTCCCGGCGAAGACGCGTTATGAGCAGGACGACGGTGGCACCGAGACCAGCACGGAGCGCCGTGTCATGTTTACGCCGGAAATCCCGCGCGAGGTCGGCGAGGCCCGGGCCGAGTGGAAAATCCTCCTGCAGGCCGCCGCCGCAGCCTGGCCGGAACGGGCGGCGCAACTAGGCTGCGGCACTGGCCAGGAGATGCGCGAGGAAATCGCGCGCGTCGTGCCCTTCTACGCCGGCGTGCAGCACCTGAGGAAAACGGGCGATGCCTTCCAATACGGCGGCCCGCACCTGTGCGTCGGTGGCGTGTGCCCGACCGAGGACGGGCGGGCACATTTCGCGGCGGTGGAGCTGCCCGACCGGGCTCCGCGGCCCGAGGGCGTGTTCCATGTCAGCACGCGGCGCGGCAAGCAGTTCAACACGCTCATCTACGCCGACATCGATCCGCTCAATGACGCGCCGCGCGATGCGGTGCTGATGAACGAGGAGGATGCCGCGCGCCTGCACCTGATGCACGGCGACCGCATCGCGCTGGTCAATGACCGCGGCCGTTACGAAGGGCACGTGTTTCTTGCCCCGCTGGCCGCGGGCAACCTGCAGATTCACTGGCCCGAGGGCAATCACCTCATCCGGCGCGGCATCGAGGACCGCGGCGGCGGCGTGCCCGACTACAATGCGCATGTGCGCATTGAGCCGCTGGGCCGGAGCGGCGTCATATGAAAACGCGTCGTCCTGTTGCAGTCACGGCCCATGCGGCGCGCACCGTGCAGCGCCGGAAAGCCGGGGTGACGGCCGAGGAGCGCGACGACCTTGCGGTCGAGGAGCCGTTGGAAATCCGGGTCGAGGGCCGGCCCGTGGCCGTGACGATGCGCACGCCCGGCCATGATGAGGAACTCGCGGCGGGATTTCTCCTGACCGAGGGCGTGGTCGCCCGGCGGGAGGACATCCGGTCCATCACCCCGGTCGCCGCGAAGCGGGGCGGGGGAGCGGAGCCGAACATCCTGGATGTGCGGCTGGCCCGGCCTGAGGCAGTGGATTTTGCCCGGCTGACCCGGCATGTGTTCACGGCCAGCAGTTGCGGGCTGTGCGGCAAGGCCACCATCGCCGCCGTCCAGACAAAGCATCCGGCGCTCGGACCCGAGGAGGGTCCGCGGGTCACGGCCGCAGCTCTCGTGCTTATGCCGGCGACGCTTGCCGCCGCACAGACCACCTTCCAGCGCACGGGCGGCTTGCATGCGACCGGCCTTTTCACGCCGGAGGGGAAATTGCTCGTTACGCGCGAGGACGTCGGCCGGCACAATGCCGTGGACAAGGTGATCGGCCATCTGCTGCTGGCCGGCAACGTTGATCCCGGGAAAGTGGTGCTTCTGGTCAGCGGACGCGTGGCGTTTGAAATCGTGCAGAAGTCGCTGGCCGCCCGGATTGCGTTCATTGCCGCGATTTCCGCGCCGACGAGCCTGGCGGTGGATTTCGCGCGGACCGGCGGGCAGACCTTGGTGGGGTTTTTGCGCGATGGCCGGATGAATATCTACGCCGGAGCTGACCGGGTGGTGTAATGATTAGCTGGCTTACAGTGTGACACGCTGGCTGGCCGGGATTTGGCAAGTTCCAGCTGATCGGGACATTGCGACACGAAATGTCCCGCTTGGAAGTCCGGGTAATGGGGCCATAAAACGATTAAGTATCTATTCATTAATACTTAGGGAATGTATAAAACTTGGAGGCACGCGGGCAGCTATAACACGCGCATGAGCAAGATTCTAGGCATCGATCTGGGCACCACCAATTCCTGCATGTCCATCATGGAGGGCGGCGAGCCAGTCGTCATTCCGAACGCCGAGGGCGCCCGCACCACCCCGTCGGTCGTGGCGTTCACCAAGACCGGCGAACGCGTTGTCGGCCAGGCGGCCAAGCGGCAGGCAGTGACCAATCCCAAGAACACTATTTTCTCAGCCAAGCGTCTTATCGGCCGCAAGTTCACCGAGGTCAGCGAAGAGGCGAAGAACCTTCCCTACAAGGTCATCGCCGGCAAGAACGGCGACGCCTACATCGAGGTGCAGGCCGGCGACAAGACCGAGCAGTTTGCCCCGCAACAGATCGCCGCCTACGTGCTCGGCAAGCTGAAGACCGACGCCGAGGCCTATCTCGGGGAGAAGATCACCCAGGCCGTCATCACGGTCCCCGCCTATTTCAACGACGCCCAACGCCAGGCCACCAAGGATGCCGGCAAGATCGCCGGCCTCGAGGTGCTCCGCATCATCAACGAGCCCACCGCCGCCTCGCTCGCCTACGGCCTCGACAAGAAGAAGGACGAGAAGATCGCGGTGTTCGACCTGGGCGGCGGCACCTTCGACGTGTCGATCCTCGAGATCGGCGACGGCGTGTTCGAGGTCAAGGCCACCAACGGCGACACCCATCTCGGCGGTGACAACTGGGATGACGCCCTCATCGGCTGGCTCGTGGACTCCTTCAAGAAGGAAAACGGCATCGACCTCCGCAAGGACCCGATGGCCCTCCAGCGCCTCAAGGAAGAGGCCGAGAAGGGCAAGATCGCCCTTTCGTCCGCCACCACCTACGACATCAACCTGCCGTTCATCACGGCGGACGCCTCGGGCCCGAAGCACCTCAACATCCAGCTCACCCGCGCCAAGATGGAGCAGATCTGCGACAGCCTCTTCGAGCGCTGCATCCAGCCCTTTAAGAACTGCCTCAAGGACTCCGGAGTCACGACCGACAAGATTGATGAGCTCGTGCTCGTCGGCGGCATGACCCGCATGCCCAAGGTCGTGGACATTGCCAGGAATCTCGGCGGCAAGACCCCGCACCAGGGCGTGAATCCCGACGAGGTGGTCGCCATCGGCGCGGCCATCCAGGGCGGCGTGCTCCGGGGCGACGTCAAGGACGTGCTCCTGCTCGACGTGACCCCGCTCACGCTCGGCATCATGACCGCGGGCGACGTCGCCACGCCGATGATCCCGCGCAACACCACCATTCCCTCCAAGAAGGCGCAGACCTTCTCCACCTACAGCGACAACCAGCCGGGCGTGGAAATCGTCGTGCTCCAGGGCGAGCGCCCGATGGCCCGCGACAACAAGAATCTCGGCACGTTCAAGCTCGACGGCATCCCGCCGGCCCCGCGCGGCGCCCCGCAGATCGAGGTCACCTTCGACATCGACGCCAACGGCATTCTCCACGTTTCCGCCAAGGATCTCGGCACCGGCAAGGAGCAGAAGATCACCATCCAGGGCTCGTCCGGCCTCTCCAAGGAGGAGGTCGAGAAGATGACCAAGGAGGCCGAGCTCAACGCCGCCGAGGACGCCAAGCGCAAGGAGGCCGTCGAGACCCGCAACCAGCTCGACACGACCATCTATCAGCTCGAGAAGACCCTCAAGGACGCGGGCGACAAGCTCCCCGCCGACGTGAAGACCAAGTTCGAGACCGCCCTCACCGAGGCCAAGAAGGAACTCGAGTCCAACGACCCGGCCAAGATGAAGGTCGCGCTGGAGAACCTCCAGAAGGTCGGCGCCGAGCTCTACCAACAGGCCCAGGCCGCTCAGGCCGCCGCCGGCGCCCAGCCGGGTGCCACGCCAGCTGAGTCCGCCGGAGGCGACACCCCCGAGCCCCCCAAAGCCAAGCAGGCCGACGGCAAGGTCGTCGACGCCGACGTCGAGATCGTCGAGGACGAGAAGAAATAACCTTTCCCGCGGACCCGGCCCGGGTTACTGGGTCGGGTTCGCAATTTTCCATCAACCCAAACTTCAACCCACAACCAATACCCATATGGCTAAAGTGAACATCAAACCCATCGGTGATCGCGTGCTCGTGCAGCACATCGAGGAAAAAGAACAAGTGCGCGGCGGAATCATCATCCCCGACAGCGCCAAGGAAAAACCGCAGGAGGCCAAGGTCATCGCCCTCGGCACCGGCAAGCGTGATGAAGACGGCAAGGTCACGCCCTTCGAGGTGAAGGTCGGCGACAAGGTCCTCATCTCCAAATACGGCGGCACCGAGGTGAAGATCGACGACCAGAAATACACCATCGTCCGGGAGGACGATATCCTCGGCGTCATCGGCTGAGCCTCCATCGCTTACCACTAAAACTTAACTCTTAAAACTTACTCATTATGGCAGCCAAACAACTTCTGTTCGACGAGAACGCTCGTCAGAAAATACTCCGCGGTGTCGAGATTCTCTCCCGCGCCGTCAAGGTCACGCTCGGGCCCAAGGGCCGGAACGTCGTCATCGACAAGAAATTCGGTTCCCCGACCGTCACCAAGGACGGCGTGACCGTCGCCAAGGAGATCGAGCTCCCCGATCCCTACGAGAACATGGGCGCCCAGATGGTCAAGGAGGTCGCCTCCAAGACCAGCGACACCGCCGGTGACGGCACCACCACCGCCACCTTGCTCGCCGAGGGCATCTATCGCGAGGGTCTGAAGAACGTCACCGCCGGCGCCAACCCGGTTTACCTCAAGCGCGGCATCGACAAGGCCGTCGAGGCCGCCGTCACCGAGCTCGCCCGTGTTTCCAAGAAGGTCAATGACCGCGAGGAAATCCGCCAGGTCGCCACCGTCTCCGCCAACTGGGACGAGACGATCGGTGATATCATCGCCGATGCCATGGACAAGGTCGGCAAGGACGGCACCATCA
>JANMTJ010000300.1:0-4446 GCA_031390295.1 Oleiharenicola sp. | reverse complement strand
CGGTGATGGCGCGCAGCTTTTCCGCCGGTATTTCGAGATGCGCGGCGATCAGCACGTCGATTTCCTTCTCGCGGAGAATTGTGCCGAGGTCGCCGAGCGGTCCCAACACGGGCAGCGGGTTGCCGGGGGCGCCCAAGCCGTCATCAATACCGCCGACGATGGTGTAGGGGTGGGCGGGGCTTTTTTGCACCTCCTGCACGAGCCCGAGCGCGGCCGGATGCCAGCCGAGCAGGGCGACGCGTCGCTGGAGGCGCGGCAGCAGCGGCGGGCGGCGCATGAGTTGGTAGGCCGCCTCCCGCCAGAGCCAGAGCAGCAACAACGTTACGATGGCGGCGATGACGACAAACAGCCGGGAGATCGGCGGGTCGAACTTGATGACCAGCGAAAAGGCCAGGTAGACCACGACCCAGAACACCGTGCCGCGGGCCAGCAGGTTCAGGCTCTGCTGCTTGCGCAGGAGCATGCGGCCGTCGTAGAGCCCCTGCTGGGCGAATGCCCCAACGAGAAAGCCCACGCCCACGAGCAGCAGCGGGAGGTAGGCATTGAAGCGGGCATCCGGCACATCAAGGCCCAACGACCCCAGCGGTGAGCGGTAGCGCAGCCAGAAACCCAGCGTCAGGCCGGAGAAAGCCTCGAGGACGTCGCCGGCGAGCAGAACGGCGGGGAGCGTGGTTTCGCGCAAGGGGTTGGACGGGGCACCGGGCATGGGGACTTATTGGAGATCGGCCGGGGAGGCGTCGAGCAGCTTGAGCAAGACGGGTGAGGGCAGCCAGCCTTTGCCGGGCAGCTTGAAGGGGACCGAATCGGCGAAGCGCGGGTCCTCGCGCACGTCGTAGAGGTCCGTGGGCGGAACGAGGTCGAGGTTGCGCATGAGCACGGGATAACCGATGCGTTCGCGACGGTAGTTTACCTCCGGGCCCGGCGAGACCCGGCGGAGGCGAGGGGCGAGGGTGGCGAGTTGAACGGCTTGTCGCGCCGCCCAGCCTTCAGGCAGACGGGATTCTTGCGCGCGGGCCGTCAGCAAGATGAAGGCGGCGGCGCTGGTGTCGCGTTGCGCGGCGATGGCCGGCTCGTTCCACCACGGCGAGGCGAGGAAACGCGGCTCATTGAGGCACTCGAGGGCGAAGGCGTGGGCGGCGCCGGCCGGGCGGCCCTGGTTCAGGCGGGCGAGCCCGAGGCCGAAATAAACCCCGCCCTTGTCAGGCACGAGCCGGGCGGCGGCCCGGAAGTGTTGTTCGGCCTTGGCCGGGTCAGACACCAGCAGCAGCCAGCCCAGGTTGAAATGGGCGATTTCCTGGTCGGAGTTCAGGGCGAGTGATTCATTGAGCAGGGCTACGGCACGGTCGTGGTGTGCGGGGTCGCGGGCGAGTGTGAGGGCCTCGGTGTTGAGCAGCGGGGCGCGGTCACGGGCCCCCAGCCCGACGATCAGGCCCGCGGCGACGAGAACCATCAGGCCGAGACTCAGGCGGCTGCGGCTGGTGGCCAAGGTGGACGCAGGGGTGGCCAGCAGCGCGGTGAGCGCCGCCAGCGCGGCGACAAAGACCGGTACGTCGAGCTGGTAATCCGTCAGGGCAAAAACGCCATAGCCCGCGAGGGTCGAGGCGGCGAGGGTCGAGCGTCGCCAGTTCCAAGCCACCAAGCTGGCGAGCAGGAGTGCGGTCAGCAGGCTGATCACGCCGGTTTCCGCCCAAAGTTGGAGGGGCGTGCTGTGGAGCTGCAGGACATTCTCCGCGCCGCCGGAGAGGGCGTGGCGGTAGCGCGGATAGGCCAGGGGAATCGAGCCGGGGCCCCAGCCGAGCCACAGCCGGTCCCGCCCCATGTATATTCCGGCTTCGATCATGGCGGTGCGCTGCACGGTGCTTAGGTTCGGCTCGGCCGAGGGGTCGCCGGATTCGAGAAAGGACCGGATGCGCGGGTTGGCGACGGCCAGCAGGACGGCGAACGCGACCAACCCGGCAGTGATAAGCAGGAACCGTTTCCAACCCAGTCTGGCCGCCGCCACACTGGCGACACCCAGGGCGGCCAGCCCGAGCAGTCCGCCCCGGCTGCCGCTCATGAACAGGTTCATCAGCACCAAGGCGGTGACGATGATGGCGGCGGAACGAAGCGGACCGCGCAGGCGCCAGGCGGTTCGGGCGAGCACCGGCAGACCGAGCAGCATGAGCCCGGCGGTGTAGTTGGAGTGGCCGAGCGGATGTGGGTTGCGCATCTCGAACAAGACGGGGGAGAGTAATTCTGCGCGCGTCAGGGCAGTGACATCTCCCAGCCAATAACCGGTGCTGGCCAAGGCGACCGCTGCTGCGGCTATCGCGAGCGCTTGCTCCAGCCGGATCCGGTTCCGGTCGGGATCCGCCTGCAGCCAGTCGTGCAGCAGCAGAAAAAGGCAGGCGGCGGCGACAGGCACGCCGGCATTCAGCAGGCTCGGCCCGCGATACGGACTGAACAGCGCGCTGGTGACCGGGAGGATGACCGTGGCTGCGGCCAGCCAGACCCAACTTGGCGACGGGAGCCGGACCGGCGCCGCCGACCGCGCCAGGCGAATCAACAGGACCAACGGCGGCAGGGCGATGACACCGGCCAGAATAGTGATCCACGGGGTCGCAAACATCCGGGTGGCCCCGCGATCAACCAAGGTCAGGACCGCCAGCCCGGCCAGTCCGCCCAGGGTGAGAATCCGGACCGGCAGGCGGAAAGGGTCGTGGGGGACGGAGCTCATGCGCGACAGGCCATGACAGCCGCCGCAGCCGGGGCGGGCGAGCCTGATTTGGGCGGCCGCCGGGCGGGATCAGTCCAGGCGCGGGGCCGCCGCGACCCGGTCGCGTCGGGCGTAAAGCCGGACTCCATCCCACTCGCCGACGAATGCATAGTGGGTGCTCAACCAATCGCGCAGCCGAGGGAAGACCTCGTGTCCCGCCGCCCGGGTGTTGAACCAGAAATGCCCGGAACCGGCCGTGTCGGCAAACACCGGCGGGGCGGAGGCGACCAGGTCATCGTAAAAACGGCGCAGGTAGTATTTCTGCCACGGTCCGGCCAGGAGCTGGAAGGTGGTGTGGGCCTGACGGCTCGCCTGGGGCAGGCCGGTTTCGATATAGAGCGAGGAGCGCCAGCCCCAGAGACCGAGGGATTCACCGGGCAGGGACAGACGCTTGATTGCGGCGATCAATTCAGCGTGTGCCTGGCCGCGCGCCGCGACCGTCGTGTTGTAATATTCGTAGGGATCCGGCCACGGCGAGAGGCGCAACACGAGTTGCGGCAGCAGTGTACAGAACAAGCACACGCCGAGGGGGAACAGGGGCCGGGGGTTTGCACTGCTTTGCGATTGCAGAGCGATGGCGAGGGCCACCCCCAGCAGGAGCGTGACGGGGAGGGTGAGGAGATTGAGATAATGATGGTAGGGTCGCCCCGGCGAGAGGACGCAGAAGACCGTGACGACGAGCAGCCCGGCGAAGGCCAGTCCGTGGCGCCGGAGCCGGTACGGGATGTTCCGGGCAAACAACAACAGCGTGCCGGTGCAGAATACCACGGCACCGGCAAACCACATGGCATGATACCCGTTGGTGACAGACTGAGCGCCAAGCAGGCGGACAACCTCAATGAGGGGCATCCGCCCAATCTGGGTGTAATGGGTGTTTTGCAGAAAGTAGGGGATGAGCATGTTCTCGGCTTCGTCCGTGACGGTGACCAGCGCGGCGAACAGCAGGGTGGGCAGCAGGGAGACACTGATGAACAACCCCACGTTTTTGGCCCGACCGGAAACGAGCTCATGGATCACCAAAAACAGTCCCAGGGCGGCGGCGATGGGTGCGGCTTGGAGCTTGGCGAAGGGTACAAAGCCCAGCAGCAGCGCCGCGGACCGCAGGTTCCCGGGCGAGGACTGGACGGTCTGCCGCACGATGGCCAGCACGCCCAGCGCGAGCAGCAGGGCCGGCACCAATTCGGTGGAGTAATGGACCAGTTCGGGACTGGTGGTGAACGCCGCAAACGCCGCGGCGGGCAGCACCGCGAGGCGGGCGACCGTGCGGTTGGCAACCAGGGTGAGTGCTTCCCCGGCGGCAACCAGCATACCCCAGATCACCAGGGCGGCGATCAGCCGGGTGACGGCATAACCCGTGGTACCGGGAAAAAATGCGGCCGGCAGCAACATGTAATAATCCAGCGGACCGGCCGTGCCGCCATCCACCGAGCGCCAGAACACGGGATCATGGCGCAGGGTGAGGGCGCCGGCGAGCAGCTGGCTCTCGTCGGGATAAATCTCGTGGGGCAGGGTGATCACCGGCCAGCGAAAGGCGACGATCACACCGGCCAGCACGGCCCACCAACCCCAGCGATCGAGCTTGGCCATTTTTCCGGGCTGATCACGGCGCAGACCCCACGCCACCGCGAGCAACAGCAGCGCCCAGCCCACGAGAGAGGAGGCAACAGGAAATGAGGCGACGGATAGCGGGG
>JANMTJ010000170.1:0-2235 GCA_031390295.1 Oleiharenicola sp. | reverse complement strand
GCCCGCAGAAGGAGTGTGCCACCCTGCGGCATGGCATCGCGGGCGTTGACGCAGAGATTGAGCAATACCTGGTGCAGCTGGGTGGGGTTGCCCATGACGGGCCACAGGTTGTTGGGCACATCCTGCTCCAGTTTGATGGACTTGGGAAAGGTTTCCTCGATCAGGCTGCCAATGTCCCGCAGGAGATGCTTCACTTGGATGAGGGTTTTCTCGCCGCTGGCCCCGTGCGCAAAGGACAGGATCTGCCGCACGAGGGCGGCCCCGCGGCTGGCACTGTTCTCAATGGTCTGGAGAACCCGGAGATCGGAGGGATGGGTGGCCCGGGTCCGCAGCAACGGCGCGCCCATGAGCACGGGGGCAAGAACGTTGTTGAGGTCGTGCGCGATGCCGGCGGCCAGCATGCCGAGGCTCTCGAGCCGCTGGGCGCGCAAAAACTGCGCCTCCAGTTTCTTCTTCTCGGTGATGTCGGTGGCGATGCACAGCCGGGCCTTGGGCCGGCCCGCGGCATCACGGATCATGGACATGTGCAACTCGGCGTCGAACTCGCGGCCGGCGCGGATGCCCAGGTGCAGCTCCCCCGTCCACTGGCCCTTGGTGAAGGTGGCCAGCCGGGCGGCCTTGAACGGCTCAAGGGATTCAGGGGTGAGAATGTCTTCGGCGGTGAAGCCCAGCAGCTTTTCCTTGGGCAGACCGTAGAGCTTCACCGCCGCCGGGTTGCAGTAGGTGAAATGCTGCTTGAGGTCCACGATGCTGATTGCGATGGGTGCATGGTCGATGATGTCGGCCTGTTCGCGGATGCGTTCCTCGGCCAGTTTGCGGGCGGTGATGTCGCGCGAGACGCCGAAGGTGCCGATGATTTTGCCCGCTGCGTCCCGCATGGGCAGCTTGGTGGTCAGCGCCCACGTGACCGATCCGTCCTGCCAGGTCTCCTTTTCCTCGATGTCCACCAGCGGTTCACCGGTGCGGATGATTCGCTGTTCGTCCGCCAGCGCCTGGCGGGCGTGTTCCTCGTGGAAGAGATCGGCATCGGTCTTGCCCTTGATCTGGTCCGGTGAGAGTCCGAGGCGCCGGGCCAGGGCCCGGTTGACGGTCAGGAAGCGGGAATTGACATCCTTGAAATACACATGGTCAGGCAGGTTTTCCATGAGCATGAGGAGGAGATATTGCTCCTGGGCGAGGGCCTCCTCGACGCGGCGGCGGACGCGCAATTCCTCGGCCTCGCGCATGACCCGCTGGATGGAGACCGGCAGCCGCTGCATCCGGTCCTTGATCACGTAGTCGGCGGCGCCGGCGCGCACCGCCTCGATGGCGCGTTCCTCGCCGAGGGTGCCGGAGAAAAAGATGAACGGGATCTGGGGCGCCCGCGCGCGGGTCAACTCCAGCGCCTCCAGTCCGTTGAAACCGGGCAGCTGGTAGTCGGACAGGACGATGTCGTACGTGCCGTCGGCCAGCGCGTCGAGGAAGGCGGATCGGGTGGCCACCACGCGGATGACGCAGTCGGGCCACTCCGCCGTGAGCATGTCCTGAACCAGCGCGGCATCGCGCGCATTGTCCTCGAGGTGCAGGATTTTCATGGCAGGAAAGTGATCCGGGTTTTCACATCGGCGGGTTGGACCTCAGGGGCGGCGGCTCGTTGAGCACAGCCCAAAAGGCGCCCAATGAGCGGACGGCCTCGATGAACTCCTGGAAGGTGAGCGGTTTGACCACATAGGCGTTCACCCCCAGCGCATAGCACTTGACCAGATCCTGATCCTCCCGGGAGGAGGTCATGACCACCACGGGAATCACCTTGAACCGGGGGTCGGCCTTGAGCTGGCGGAGTACTTCCAGCCCGTCGACCCGGGGCATCTTAAGGTCGAGCAAAATCACAGCGGGATCGGCATCGCCCCGCGTGGCGAAATCGCCCCGGCGATACATGTAGTCCAGCGCCTCGGCGCCATCACGCAGGGTGACGATCTCATTGGCGAGGTTGTTTTGCTGCAGGGCATTCAGCGTCATCTCGATGTCGCGGGGACTGTCGTCCACCAGCAGGATTTTCTTCGGTTTCATGGTCGGTCGGGGGTTGGAGTCGGACCCGCGGAGGCGGGCGCGAGGGTGAAATAAAAGGTGGCGCCGGCATCCAACCGGCCTTCCGCCCAGGTGCGTCCGCTGTGGCGCGAGATGATGCGCCGCACGGTGGCCAGGCCGATGCCCGTGCCCTCGAACTCGTCGGCGCGGTGCAGCCGCTGGAAGACG
>JANMTJ010000139.1:0-7688 GCA_031390295.1 Oleiharenicola sp. | reverse complement strand
GAAGGCGAGGTGCGCGCCGACTTCATGCTCGGGCCCGGCAATCTGCCCAAGTACTGATCCGCCATGGCGCAATCGGAGCACAGGGTGCGGCTGAGTTTTCAACTGAAGGTGCTGCTGCCCGTGTTGGCCGCCCTCGTGCTGCTGCCGGCCATCACCCTCTGGATCGTCAACGGCTATATCAGCCGACAGATGGAAGACGAAGCGCGGCAGAGCCTGGAGACCGCGGAGGCGGTGTTTGTTAACTCGCTCGAGATCCGCGCGCGCAATCTCGTCTCCCGCTTTCGTAACGCCGCCAACGATCCCCGCTTCAAGGCAGTGGCCAAGCTCGGTGATCCTCGCACGCTGACAAATACCCTGCGCGAGATGATCGATGAACTGAGGGATGAAAAAAACGAGATCCTCGTATTCACGGACGATCACGGGCAGCGTGTGGCCTCTGCCCTGCGCGATCCTACCATCAACGTCGCAGACTTGGAACGCGCCGCTGCAGGCATTATCCGGCAAGCCACAGAAGGCCAACTCGGCAGCGGCACCATCTCGACCGGCGGAAGTACCTACAACACCGTGGCCGTGCCCGTTCTGCTGAGCGACAGCGGTCAACTCATTGGCAGCCTCACCTTATTCACCCGCTTTACCGAGGCCGCTATTCAAGAGCTCCAAAAACTCACCCACGCCAATATATTGCTCTTCGGAGGCGGCACGCCTACGGCCTCGACAATCCGCTTGTCCGAGCTGCCGAGTGAACTCCTGACTTCAATTGCCGGCGACAAGGCAGTCGTGTTGCCGGTCAAATTGATGGATGTCCATTACTTGGCCCAAACCGGCAGCTACGAAGTCGTCGGTCCCTCCCGGGGCTTTCACTATGTGCTGCTTTCTTCCTACGAGCAGCGACTGAATGAGTTGGAACGAACTCGCACCACACTATTGTCCGTCAGCCTCGCCGGCATCCTGCTCAGCGGCCTGATCGTCTGGTTCCTGATCAGCCGCATCACCCACCCGTTGTTAGTCCTGCGGGACCACGCCGAAGCGGTCGGCCGGGGTGATTTCACCCGGCGCATCAGCCAATTCTCCGACGATGAATGCGGCGCGGTCGCGGTCGCCTTCAATGACATGACCGGTAACCTGCAGGCCTCGCGGGCCGACCTGGAAAAGGCGGTCGGCACGCTCAAGTCCACGCAGGCCCAGCTCATGCAAAGCGAAAAGCTCTCGGCCGTCGGCCAGTTCGTCGCCGGCGTCGCCCACGAACTCAACAACCCCCTCACCTCCGTCATCGGCTTCTCGGAATTGCTGCAGGCCACGAGCACGGACCCCAAACAGAAGGACCAGCTTGGCCACATCGCCCGCAGCGCCATGCGCTGCCACAAGATTGTCCACAGCCTGCTCGGTTTCTCCCGGCAGCACGAACCGGAGCGCAAATTGGTCAACCTCCACGAGGTCGCCGACGCCGTGCTGGAAATCGTCACTTACGACATGCGGGTCAACAACGTCACCCTGGTCCGCGAATACGCCGAGACTCTCCCACCTCTGCTCGGCGACACCCACCAGCTCCAGCAGGTCGTCCTCAACATCGTCAGCAATGCCCGGCAGGCCCTGGAGATCTTCCGTCATGACGGGCACATCAGCCTGCGTACCGGCAGCAACGACACCCATGTCTGGCTGCGGATCGTGGACAACGGCCCCGGCATCAGCCCGGAGAACCTTAAGAAGATCTTTGACCCGTTCTTCACCACCAAGCCGCAGGGCAAGGGCACCGGGCTCGGCCTCAGTCTCTCCTACGGCATTGTGCAGGAGCACCACGGCAGCATCCGGGCCGAAAGCCAGCCGGGGGTGGGCACCGAATTTATCCTGGAGTTTCCCATCGCCGCGCAAACGAAGGCCCCGCCGTTATTCAGGCCCGACTCCACCCCTCCCATGCCGGCCAGGCCGCCCAGTCTGCGCATGCTCGTCATCGACGACGAGGAATCCATCCTCTCGCTGGTCAGGGAAATCCTCAGCTCCGAGGGTCATGCCGTCGAGGCGGCTGGCAGCGGCCAGGCCGCGCTCGAACTCATCCTGCGCAACGATTACGACGTCATCGTCTCCGACTGGAAGATGCCCGGGCTGAACGGCATCAATCTCTACCAAGAGCTGCTAGTCCGCAAACCGGCGGCGGCCAAGCGCATGCTTTTCATGACCGGGGATGTCATCAAGGAGAGCTTCCAGGATTTCCTTAAGCAACACGCGCGGATCTGCCTGCCCAAGCCGTTTGCCCTGCGCGAATTTCACGCCGCCGTGGCCGGCATCATCACCCTCCGTCAGTAAACTGCCTCGCCGTCGGACTTGGGCCGCGGCGGACGCACCGTCAGGGCGAGATAGTAGGTCACCGTGCCCAAGGCGACGCACACAATCAGAAACCAGTCGCCGTGCTGGGTGTAGAAACTCAGACGTTGGTTCCAGCGCGCATCACGGCTCACGGTCACCGTCTGGGCGCCGCGGAAATAGACGCTGTCCGCGTCGTTGCGCACGGTGACGCGGATATTGCCAAACTCGTCGATCCAGCCGCTCCAGCCGCCGTTGCCGCAGCGGATGACAGGGCGGCGGTTCTCGATCGCCCGCAGCACCGAGTGCGCCGCGTGCTGGTAGGCCGCCCCGCCCTCGCCATACCAGGCATTGTTGGTCAGCACGGCCAGCACCTCGGCCCCGGACCGCACGCTGTCCCGCGCCAGGGCGGGGAAAATATCCTCATAGCAGACCAGCACGCCGACCTTCACCTGGTTGCGGCCCACGGGTACCACCAGCGGGTCGGCCGACCGCCCCGGGATAAAGTCGCCGCCGATGGGTACCACCTTCTCAAGCCAGCCCAGCACAGGACGCAACGGAATGTATTCGCCGAAGGGCACCAGCTTGCGCTTGGCGTAGCCTTCGCGCCGCAGGCCGGCCACCGGATCCACCACGAAGGCCCCGTTGTGCCACTCCTCCGCCGGTTCGGCCCCGGTGGTATAGACGCTGCCCAGCAGCAGCGGCTTGCCGGTTTTCTTGGCAATGTATTCGAGCCAGGCCTGGACGTTGGTGTCGCGAAACAGCGGCCACGGGGTCACCGCTTCGGGCCAGACGATGAGGTCGGGTGCGCCCCGCATGTTGGCGGCCAGCGTCACTTGCTCCAAGGTTTCGAGCACCTTCGTCGCGAAGGCGGCGTCCCACTTCTGGTCCTGCGGGATGTAAGGCTGGACAAGGGCCGCGTGGACCAGCGGGAGGCGCTGCTGGTTGAAGCTGTCCCCGAGGAACGGGAATGACCCCGCCATCAGCACGAGCAGGGCGATGGAAAATTCCGGCGTGCGTTTCTTGAACCCCGTCACCCCCTCGAAGAAGGCGCGATGGACGTAGGCCGCCGCACCGAGATTGAAGGTGATGAGGATGAACGAGGTCACCCACGCCCCGCCATAGGCCGCCACCTGCAGAATAAACGGCCGCTGCCACTGGCTGGCCGCCAGCGGCAACCAGGGGAATCCGCCGAAGAGCTGGCTCCGCACCCACTCCAGCACCACCCACAGGCCGGCGAGACCCAGCATGGCGATGATGCGGCTGATCGCGTGGTGCCCTTTCAGCCGGGGAATGGTCCACCAAGCCGCCAGGAACCACAGCCCGGTGAGCAATCCGACGAACGGCCCTATGATGAATAATCCGGCCCACGTGACGTGGTGCAGCCACCACAACAAAGCCGTCCATCCCACCGCCTGGGCGCCCAGCACCGTCCACGCAAAGATCCGAAACGCGGGCTGGCGATGAGCCCACAGGATGGCCGGCAGCGCCAGCACGTAGGCGGCCTCACCCTTGTCGAGGGGCGGAAACGCGAGCACCATCAACCCCACCGTGAGGACGAAGACCGCCAGCACCCACGCCAGCGACGGATGCCGTTGCCAGAGCGTCGGCGTCGGCGTGTAGGGATCCTGAACTGCGGCGGAGTCGGCCATGGTCACAATTGGGACAGGACCGGGGGCAACTCGGCCAGAGTGCCGATGCGACGGAAACGCGGCCGGTCAGTGGGTGCAGCCTCGACGTGCTCATGCTGCCAGGTGACGTGATAGGGAATGTGCACGCCGGCGCCACCAAGTTCGAGCACGGGCAGGATGTCGGACTTGAGGGAATTGCCCACCATGACAAATTCGTCCAACGCCACCCCATGGCGGCGCAGCACGCGCTCATAGGCCGGGCCGTCCTTCTCGCTGAGAATCTCCACCGCATGGAAATGCGCGGCGAGGCCCGATCCGGTCACCTTGCGCTCCTGGTGGTGGAGATCGCCCTTGGTGATGAGCAGCAAACGGTAGTCCCTGGCCAGCGCCGGCACCACGTCGGCGACACCGGCCAGCAACTCGACCGGATGCGCGAGCATTTCCTGCCCCGTGGTGAGGATCTCCTTGATTTCGCCCGGCGTGACCCTGCCCCCGGTGAGCTCGATGGCGGTCTCGATGCAGCTGAGCATGTAACCCTTCACTCCGTAACCGTAGAGCCCGAGGTTGCGCAGCTCCGTGGCATAGAGCACCCGGTCCACCTCGGCGGGCGGATGGTAGCGGGCCAGCACCTGCCGGTAGCGCTCATGTGCGCGCGAGAAGATGTCCTCGTTGCGCCAGAGCGTGTCGTCGGCGTCAAACCCGATGATCCTGATCATGACGGGGGGACCCGGCGGCTCAGGCGCCGTGGCAGTTCTTGAACTTCTTGCCGGAGCCGCAGGGGCACGGGTCGTTGCGACCGACCTTGGGCGCCTCCCGGCGGATGGTGACGGACGGCAGCTTCACCTCGGGCTCGGCCGGGGCGGTTTCCCCCGCCGCCGGGGCGGCGGACTGGGCGGCGGCCCCGAGCGCGGTGGGCGCGGCGGCCGGACCCTGCAAGCGCGCCGAGCGCGAGAGGATGGCAAAGAGATTCTCGAAGGCGTCCCGGTTCGTCGCCGAGCGGAACAGGCTCGTGCAGATCTGGAGCCGGACGTTGTTCATCAGCTCCTCGAAGAAACGATAGGCCTCGCCCTTGTATTCAGAAAGCGGGTCCTTCTGGCCGTAGCTGCGCAGGCCGATGGAGCGGCGCAGCTCCTCCATCTCGGTCAGGTGCTCCTGCCAGTGGTGGTCGATGGCGTTGATGACGATGTAGCGCTCGAGTCCGCCCAGGGCCGCCTGGTCCTCGACGGACTCCTTCAGGGCGTAGGCCTGATTGATACGTTCGACGAGGGTCTTGAGGAGAGTCTCTGCGTCGCCGGTGAGTTCTTCCAGCTTGGCGCTGACGGGAAAATGGGAATTGAGCCAGCCGACCAGGCTTTCGAGGTTGGCGGCCCCGCCACCCTTCTCGCCATAACCGGCGTTCTCGAGCCGCGTGGCCACCTCTTCCTCGATCATCTCGAAGATGATTTCCTTGGGCCGGTCGATGTGCAGGGCGGAGTTGCGGATGCCGTAGATGACCTCGCGCTGCTTGTTGAGCACGTCGTCGTATTGCAGGAGGCGCTTGCGGATCGAGAAGTTCTGCTGCTCGACCTTCTTCTGGGCGGACTCGATCGAATAGTTGAGCCACTTGTGCTCCAGCTCCTCGCCCTCCTTCATCGAGCCCTCCATGATCTTGGAGGCCAGGTTGCCCTGGAGGAACAGGCGCATCAGGTCGTCCTCCAAGGAGAGGAAGAACTTGGTCTGGCCGGGATCGCCCTGGCGCGAGCAACGGCCGCGCAACTGGCGGTCAATGCGGCGGGACTCGTGGCGCTCGGTGCCGACGACGAAGAGGCCGCCGAGCTCGCGAACGCCCTCGCCCAGCTTGATGTCGGTGCCACGGCCGGCCATGTTGGTGGCGATGGTGACGGAGCCGCGCTGGCCGGCGCGGGTGATGATCTCGGCCTCCTGCTGGTGGAACTTGGCGTTGAGGACCGTGTGGATGACATTGGCGCGCTTCAGCATGCGGCTGAGCACCTCGGACTGCTCGACGGTGACGGTGCCGACGAGCACGGGCTGGCCGCGCGCCTGGGCCTCCTGGACCTGCCGGACGACCGCGTTATATTTGTCGCGGCGGGTCTTGAAGATGGAATCGTTCTGGTCGATGCGGATGCAGGGCTGGTTGGTGGGAATCTGCGTGACGGCCAGCCGGTAGATCTCGTTGAACTCGGTGGCCTCGGTCTCGGCGGTGCCGGTCATGCCCGCGAGTTTTTCGTACATGCGGAAGTAATTCTGGATCGTGACCGTGGCGTAGGTGCGCGTCTCGCGCTCGATGGTGACATCCTCCTTGGCCTCGACCGCCTGGTGCAGGCCGTCGGACCAGCGGCGGCCCGACATGATGCGGCCGGTGTTCTCGTCGACGATGACGACCTTGCCTTCCTGCACGACATACTCGACGTCGCGCTCGTAGATCGAGTAGGCGCGGAGCAACTGGGACAACGCATGGATGTCCTCGGAGATGACCTCATAGCGCTGTTGGGCGTCGCGCTTGGCCTGCTCCTTCTCCTCGGGGGTCTTGGCGGCATCCTTTTCGATCTCGATGAACATCGTGGCGAGGTCGGGCAACACGAAGGCATCGGGATCGTCGGGGCGGAGCAATTTCCGGCCCGGCTCGGTGAGATCGGCCTGGTGGTTCTTCTCGTCGATGGTGAAGAGCAGCTCCTCCTTGTAGCGGTACATCTCCTCCTTGTTGAAGTCGCTGTGCATCTCGACGTCGGTCTTGTCGAGGAGCTTGCGCCACTCCGGAGTTTCCTGGAGGCGCAACAGCTGCTTGTTCTTGGGCATGCCCAGCTTGACCTGGAGCATCTTCATCGCCGCGATCGAACGCTCCTCGGGGGTGAGATCCTTTTTCTCGAGCAGGTCGGCGGCATCCTTGACGAGCCGGTTGATCATGCGCAACTGGGCGGCGACGAGCTGCTCGACACCGGGCTTGAGCCGGGTGAAGGGCTGCTCGCGCTCGATCGGGGCCGGGCCGGAAATGATCAACGGCGTGCGGGCCTCGTCCACGAGGATGGAATCGATCTCGTCCACGATGCAGTAGAAGTGGTCGCGTTGCACCTGGTTTTCCTTGCGCGTGGCCATGCCGTTGTCGCGCAGGTAGTCGAAGCCGAACTCGGAGGCCGTGCCGTAAGTGATGTCGCGACCGTACATCTCGCGGCGCTGCTCGGAGTGCATCTGCTGCTGGATGCACCCGACGGTGATCCCGAGGAAACTGTAGAGGTGCCCCATCCACTCGGAATCGCGGCGCGCGAGGTAGTCGTTGACGGTGACAAGCTGCGCGTTCTTGCCCGTCAGCGCGTTGAGGTACAGCGGCAGCGTGGCGACGAGGGTCTTGCCCTCGCCGGTGGCCATCTCGGCGATCCGGCCCTCATGCAGCGTCATGCCGCCGATGAGCTGGACGTCAAAGTGCACCATGTCCCAGGTCAGTTCGTGATCACAGACCGAGATCTTGCGGCCGACCATGCGACGGGCTGCGTTTTTGACCACGGCAAAGGCCTCGGAGAGGATCTGGTCCAGGGTCTCGCCCTTTTTCAGCCGGTCGCGGAACTCGTCGGTCTTGGCGCGGAGCTGATCGTCGGTCAGCGTCTTGTACTGCTGGTCAAACCCGTTGATGCGCGTGACGATGGGGCGGCACTTTTCGATGTATTTCCGATGATGCCTGCCGGCGAATTTCTTGAGGATGAAGCTGAGCATTGAAGGGGACGAATGAAAACACCGCCGACAGGCTTGGCAAATGGCAAAATACCC
>JANMTJ010000125.1:0-5103 GCA_031390295.1 Oleiharenicola sp. | reverse complement strand
CGCCGGCCGCAACGTCATCCTCAACACCCCCACGGGCTCCGGCAAATCCCTCGTCGCCGCCGCCCTGCACTTCAAGGCCCTCTGCGCCGGCCAGCGCTCCGTCTACACCTGCCCGATCAAGGCGCTGGTGAACGAGAAATTTCTCGGTCTCTGCCGCGACTTCGGCCCGGAACACGTCGGCATGATGACGGGCGACGCCTCGGTGAATCCCCGTGCGCCGGTGCTTTGCTGCACCGCCGAGATCCTGGCCAACATCGCGCTCACGCGCGGCGAACACGCCGGGATCGCCGCGGTGATCATGGACGAGTTTCACTATTACTCCGACGCCGAGCGCGGCTACGCCTGGCAGGCACCCCTCCTCACCCTGCCCCAATCGCGCTTCCTGCTGATGTCCGCCACGCTCGGCTCGACGGAATTCTTCGAGCGCGAGCTCACCCGCCTGACCGGTGCACCGAGTCTCACCGTGCGCAGCGACCGCCGCCCGGTCCCGCTGGCCTTCGAGTATTCCGAGACACCCCTCGCCGAGCGCGTGACCCAGCTCCTCACCGGTTCGCGCGCGCCGGTCTATCTCGTCCACTTCACCCAGCGCGCGGCGTCCGAGGCCGCCCAGTCGCTCATGAGCCTGCCGGTTTGCACCAAGGAGGAAAAGGCCGTGCTCGCGACGGAACTGGAGCGGGTGAAGTTTAACAGCCCCTACGGCAAGGACATGAAACGCTGGCTGCGCCACGGCATCGGCGTCCACCACGCGGGCCTGCTGCCGAAATACCGGATCCTCGTCGAGCAGCTCGCGCAGCAGGGCCTGCTCAAGCTCATCTGCGGCACCGACACCCTCGGCGTGGGCATCAACGTCCCGATCCGCACCGTCCTCTTCACCCAGCTCTGGAAATACGACGGCAAGAAGGCCGCCATCCTCAGCGTCCGGGATTTCCGGCAGGTTTCCGGCCGGGCGGGCCGCGCCGGTTACGACGACCAGGGCTACGTCATCGTGCAGGCCCCGGATCACGTCATTGAGAACAAGCGCGCCGAGGAGAAGGCCGCCGCCGACCCCACGAAAAAGAAGAAACTCGTCAAGGCCCGCGCGCCCGAGGGTTCGGTCGGCTGGGATGCGAAGACCTTCGACCGCCTGCGCACCGCCTCGCCCGAGGAGCTGTCGTCCCAGTTCATCGTGACCCACGGCATGCTGCTCCTCGTGCTGAGCCGCGACAGTGACGGCTGCCGGGCCCTGCGGCAGTTGATCAATGACTGCCACGAGACTCCCACCAGGAAGCGCGCACTGCGGAAACGGGCCTGGCAGTTGTTCCGCGCCCTGCTCGACCGGAAGATTGTCGAATTCCTGCCCGTGACATCGTCGTCCGCCGACGCGCATTCCAATGTAGGGCCGCCGCTCGTCGGCGTGCCAGGTCCGTCGGCAAGCGACGACCCTACAGGGGGAGGCACGCCGGCTAGCGGCGGCTCTACAAGAAAGCTGCGCGTGAACGTGGAGCTGCAGGACGACTTCTCGCTGCACCAGGCGCTTTCGCTCTACCTGATCGACACCCTGCCCCTGCTCAACCGCGAGTCGCCCGACTACCCGTTCGATGTGCTCACGCTGTGCGAGGCCATCGTCGAGGACCCTGACCAGATCCTGCGCCGGCAGGTGGACAAGCAGAAGGGCCTCAAGATCGAGGAATGGAAGGCCGCGGGCATCCCCTACGAGGAGCGGATGGCGAAGCTCGAGGAGGTCGAGCACCCCAAGCCGCTGCGCGAATTCCTCTATGAGACGTTCAACACCTTCGCCGCGGCCCACCCGTGGGTCGAGCAGGAGAACGTCCGGCCCAAGTCCATCGCCCGCGAGATGTTCGAGCGCTACCAGTCCTTCGCCGACTACGTCCGTGAATACGGCCTGGAACGCAGCGAGGGTCTGCTCCTGCGCCACCTCATGCAGGTGTGGAAGGTCCTCGCCCAGACGGTGCCCGACACGGCCAAGACACCCGAGGTCGTCGAGATGGAGGATTACTTCCGCGAGCTCATCCGGGGCATCGACTCCAGCCTGCTCGACGAGTGGGAACGGCTCAAAAACCCGGATTTCGTCGCCCTCGAGCTGGACGCCAAGCCCGCCCGGCCCGCGAGCTTCGACATCACGCGGGATGCGGACGCCTTCCGCCGGCTGGTGCGCACCGCGGTGCTGGGTTTTCTGCAGGATGTCGCCGCCCGCGACTGGGAGGGCGCCCGTCTGCGTTTCGCCCCGGACGCCGAGCCCGGCAGCGAGGCCGTGCTGTTGGCCGAGGCCCGCCGCTTCGAAAAGGAGTTCGCGGCCTACTTCGAGGCCCGCGGCCGGTTCCGGCTCGATCCCGAGGGGCGCAATGTGAAGCACACGCATATTCAGGAGGAAGGAGCAGGGAGCAAGGAGCAGGGAGTGGTCTGGGAGATCGCGCAGGTGCTGGCCGATGCGGAGGAGCTGAACGACTGGGAGGCCCGCTTCGAGGTGTCGTTGACCGAGTCCCGGAAGGAAAACCGGGCCGTGGTGCGGTTCATGGCCGTCCGGCCGGTCGGAGCGGAATAGCCCGCCAGGTGAATCGGGTCGCAACTTTCACCCGCCTGAATCAGTATCAGCCATGCTCATTCGACTCCTGCTCGCGTTATTCCTCCTGTTGGACGTGGCCGGAGCGACGCCGCGCGAGCGACCCGCCAACTGGGCCGCGCCGGTCATCGGGACCACCCTCGGTAATTGCTTTCGGGTGAGCGACGAGCTCTACCGTTGCGAGCAGCCGGGCAAGCAGGACATCGCCGACCTGAAGGCCCTCGGCATCCGCTCCCTCTTCAATCTCCGCCACTACCACACCGACTCGAAGGCGTTCGAGCAGGCAGGCTTCATGTTGCTCAACCAGCGTATGGAGGCCGATGAACTCACCGTGGACGACCTCGTCGCCGCGTTGCGTCAGTTCAACGACGCCCCCAAACCCATGATCGTCCATTGCTGGCATGGCAGCGACCGCACCGGCTCGGTCGTTGCTGCCTATCGCATCGTGTTCCAGGGCTGGTCACCCGCCGCCGCGCTCGACGAGTTGCGCCATGGGGGTTTCGGCTATCACGAGAAATCATTCCCCAACATCATCACGCTGTTCGAGACCCTTGATGCCACCGATCTGCGCCAGCGGGTGCTGGCTCCTTGATGGTGGGACCGCACTCGTGCCGGCTTGGTAGGGCGAGTCTTCCCCGACGAGCCGATCCGTTGACGGCTCATACCGAGGATTCGCCTACTCCCGGTTGCCCATCTGGCTTCAGGAGATGATAAGGCCGGCTGCAAGGTGCATCCGGCTCCCGCCGGGGCCCACATTGCTTTTGACCGGCTTCCCGGCGACGGCTTGAGTGACACTCCGTTTACAACCCCCCACCTGCCGGCAGGCTCACCCTCACTCTCACTTTCACTTCTCTCATGCCCACCATCATCTACACGAAAACCGACGAGGCCCCTGCGCTCGCCACCTATTCCCTCCTGCCGATCATCCAGGCTTTCACCAAGCATTCGGGAATCAACGTCGAGACCCGGGACATCTCCGTCGCCGCGCGCATCCTCGCCAATTTCTCCGACCTGCTCCCCGCCCACCAGCGCGTGCCCGACCACCTCGCCGAGCTCGGGGCCCTGACCCTCAAGCCCGAGGCCAACATCATCAAGCTGCCCAACATCAGCGCCTCCGTCCCCCAGCTCAAGGCCGCCATCGCCGAGTTGCAGAAGAAAGGCTACGCCCTCCCCGATTTCCCCGAGGTGCCCAAGACCGACGCGGAGAAGGATGCCAAGGCCCGTTACGGCAAGGTCATGGGCTCCGCCGTCAATCCCGTCCTCCGCGAGGGCAACTCCGACCGCCGTGCCCCCAAGGCCGTCAAGGAGTACGCCCGGAAGCATCCGCACTCCATGGGCGCCTGGTCGCCCGAGTCGAAGACCTCCGTCGCCACGATGGGCCACGACGACTTCTTCTCCAACGAGAAGTCCGTCACCGTGCCCGCCGCCACGACGGTGCGAATTGAATTTGTCCCGTCAGCGCCCTCCGAGCAAATGGTGAAAAACGGTGCGACCCAGCAGCCCACCATCGTGCTCAAGGACAAGCTGACGCTGAAGGCCGGCGAGATCCTCGACGGCACGTTCATGAGCAAGAATGCCCTCGGCGCGTTCTTCGCCCAGCAGATCGCCAAGGCCAAAAAGGACGGCGTCCTCTTCTCCCTCCACCTCAAGGCCACGATGATGAAAGTCTCCGATCCCATCATGTTCGGCCTCTGCGTCCGCGTGTTCTTCAAGGACCTCTTCTCCAAGCACGCCGCCACACTCGCGACCCTTGGCGTGGACCTGAACAACGGCTTTGGTGATCTCCTCGCCAAGATCCAGACCCTCCCCGCCGACCAGAAGGCTGCCATCGAGGCCGACATCGCCGCCGTCTTCGCGTCCCGCCCCGCTGTCGCGATGGTCAACTCCGACAAGGGCATCACCAACCTCCACGTTCCCAGCGACGTCATCGTGGACGCCTCCATGCCCGCCATGATCCGCACCTCCGGCCAGATGTGGAATGCCGCGGGCAAGGGCCAGGACACCCTCTGCGTCATCCCCGACAGCTGCTACGCCGGCGTGTACCAGACGGTCATCGATTTCTGCAAGGCGAACGGCGCCTTTGACCCGAAGACGATGGGCACCGTACCCAACGTCGGCCTCATGGCGCAGGCCGCGGAGGAATACGGCTCGCACAACAAGACCTTTGTTGTCCCGGGAAAAGGGGTCGTGCGAGTTGTCGTCATCCCGGACAACACCGCGCCGAAGCCAGGCGAAGGCGGGCAAATCCTCATGGAGCACGCCGTCGACGCCGGCGACATCTGGCGCGCCTGCCAGACGAAGGACGCCCCGGTGCAGGATTGGGTGAAGCTGGCCGTCAACCGCGCCCACCTCAGTCAGACGCCCGCCATCTTCTGGCTGGACGACCAGCGCGCCCACGACGCTCAGGTCATCGCCAAGGTGAAGACGTACCTCACGCAGCACGACACCAGCGGGCTCGACCTCAAGCTCCTCGCCCCAGCCGAGGCCTGCCGCGCCACGCTTATCCGCCTCAAGGCCGGGCAGGACACGATCTCCGTCACGGG
>JANMTJ010000124.1:0-3679 GCA_031390295.1 Oleiharenicola sp. | reverse complement strand
GATGCCAAAAAGAAGACGCAGGCGCTGTACTTTGCGCTCACGCACCGGCCCGACGCCAATACCGAGTGGTTCTTCAACAACGAGGTGTTCCTGGCGGACTACACCGAGAACTTCGGCATCAACCGCGTCACCCAGCGGCTGATCGACCACGGCCTTTACCAGACCGGCATCAATGACAACCCGGCGCCCAATTTCGCCATCGCGCCCGTCACCGGCTACGTCGATTCCACCGGCACCCCGATTGATTTCGGCAACATCAACGTGGTGGCCGGCACCCCGGCACCCCAGTCCGATGCCCAGAACTCGCGCTGGGTGGTTTCGGGCTTTCCCGCCGTCAATCATATCGCCACCGGCCCGGAGGTTGTCCTGGACCGGAGCCGCCGCATGTTGCGCCCGGGTGACGACTCCGATGGCGTCAGCTACAATGCCCAGCTCATCTACACCCGCCGGCCCAGCGCCGAGCTGGAGATCGCGAACAACACACTGTTTCGCTATGTCAATCGCAACACCCTGTCGTCCTATTCGTATTCGGAAATCATCGATCCCAGCTGGAGTTTCGAGAACCGCACGGAATTCCGGTTCAACCGGGAGAAGCACGATATCAACACCGGCATCATGCTGCGCTACCAGTATGTGGAAGCCTACAACGACTTCTTCAACGAGCCCGCTGGCGTCTGGGATCTGACGCGAAACCTGAATTTCATCAATTACTTCAACTCGGTGAACAGTCCGAACCCGTTCACCCAGATTCCGGTGCCGGGACATCCGGGCCGCTATTACACGCCGGACAACGGCGATTCGGGCACCTCCAAGGTGGCGAGCATTGCCCCCTTCTACCAGCATGACTGGAAGGTGACCGATCAATTCTCCGTCCTGCTCGGCGGGCGCGTCGATTTCCTGAGCATTGATTTCACCAGCTCCTGGGTGAACAGCATCATCGGGCCGCAGAGCATCGCGGACAAGACCACCGTGGGACTGCCCAACGGCAATCTGAGCCTCCAGTACAAGGTCAACGAGGGCCTGAGCTGGTACGCCACGTACAATTACAGCCAGAATCCCGTCGGCGCCACCGGCAATGGCGGCGGCTTCACGACGGCCGGCGGGGCCTCCTTTGCGGCCGGCAGCCTCCGGAACGAAGCCACCCTCATCGAGACGGGCGTCAAGAAGACGTACCTCGGCGGCAAGGGATTCATCAGCCTCGCCCTGTTCCAGCAGGATCGCGATTCACTCCAACTGGATCGGTCCCTGCGGATCTATCGGACCAAGGGGGTTGAGTTCGAACTGAACTATCAGCCGAGCAAGAACTTCTACTTCACCTTCGGCTACTCCTTCCTTGATGCCACAGTCAACCAGCCGGAATTCGATGTCGGCAACACCTCACTGGTCTCGCCCCTGCAGCGCTACTTCGTGCTGCCCAACGGTGAGCGCCGCCGTCAGGGTGTGCCGGAAAATCTGGTCAGCTCGCTGGCGACCTACCGGTGGGATAACGGCTTGGGCGTGACGGCGGGCCTGGTTTATACCAGCGATATCCTCAACAATGTCGCGGGCTCGCTCGTCATTCCCAGCCAGTACACACTGGATCTCACCGCCTTCTACAGTACGAAGAAATACGAGGTCAGGCTCGCCGTGCTCAACGCCACGGACGAGGAGAACTGGGGCGCGCCTGACGAGGTCTATGGCAATGAATCCATCGTCGCCGAGCTGCCGTTGCGCGCCGAGCTGACCCTGAAGTATAAATTCTGATTCGCCTTTCCGGGCAACGCCGCCGAGCCTTGGGCTAGGCGGCGTTTTTGTTTCGCCCCGTTTCAATCTTCATGAAGAAACACCTCCTGCTGCTGTTGTTGTTCCCTCTGGCCGTACGCGCCGCGCTCGTGCTCCAGACAGATTTCGGCACCAAGGACGGCGCGGTGGCGGAGATGAAGGGCATCGCCGTCGGCGTGGATCCGACCGTGGTCATCCACGATCTCAGCCATGAAAACACCCCGTTCAACATCTGGGAGGCGGCTTACCGGCTGAAGCAAGCCGCACCCTACTGGCCGGTGGGCACCGTTTTTGTCTCCGTCGTGGATCCCGGCGTCGGCACCGACCGCCGCTCCGTCGTGCTTGAAACCAAGTCGGGGCACTTTTTTGTCGGACCGGACAACGGCTCCTGGACGCTCGTGGCGGAGGAGCTCGGCATCGCTGCCGTGCGCCAGATTGACGAAAAGGTTAACCGCCGGTCCGGTTCGGAGAAGAGCTACACCTTTCATGGCCGCGACATCTATGTCTACACGGGTGCCCGGCTGGCTGCGGGCAAAATCACGTTTGCCCAGGTCGGGCCCCTGTTGGCGCCCAACGTGGTCAGCTTGCCTTATCGCAAGGCCAGCTTCACCGCTGGTGCCGTCAGCGGCACGCTGCCCCTCGTGGATTTTCACTTCGGCAACCTGTGGAGCAATATCCCTGATGCCTTGTTTGAAAAACTGGGGCCCAAATACGGAGACAAGTTTCTCGTCATCATCGCGCGCGATGGCCGGGAAGCTTATCGCGGGATCATGCCCTATGTGCGCACCTTCGGTGATGTGCCGGTCGGCGAGCCCTTGCTCTATATCAACAGCCTGTTGGACGTTGCCTTCGCCATCAATCTGGGGAATTTCGCCAAAGCCCATAACCTCGAGTATGGCGGGGAGTGGACGGTGGAGGTCCGGCGCGCCCCATGAATCCGGCCATGCCGATCATCGACGCGCACGTGCATCTCTATCCGTCCGAGGCCAACCGGGCTCCGGCTGCCTGGGCGGCGGCGCGGGGAGAGGCCCATTGGGCCGAATTGAGCACCCGACGGCGCAAGGACTGCGCCCAGGGCGGAAGCGCGGGCGGCAAGCCGGTGCAGGGGTTTCCCTCCATGTCGGAACTGCTGCGCGACATGAACGCCGCCGGCATCCGGAAAGCAGTGCTGCTCGGCTGGTATTGGGAACACCATGCCACCTGCGTGGAGCACAACAAATTCTACGCCTCGTGCATCAAGGCGTATCCAACCCGCTTTGCCGCCTTCGCCACCGTGCACCCGGCGGCAGGCGAGGCCGCGCTCGACGAAGTGCGGCGGGCCCGCGATGAGGGATTCAGCGGGCTGGGGGAGCTTTCACCTCACGCGCAGCATGTGCCGCTGAACGATCCGATCTGGCGCAAAATCCTGGCCCTGGCCGGTGAATTGAAGCTGCCGGTGAACCTGCATGTCACCGATCCGCGGTCGAAATCCTATCCCGGCCGGGTGGAGACGCCGCTGGCGGACTTCCTCGCCCTGGCGCGGGATTTCCCGTGGACCAACTTCATCCTCGCGCATTGGGGCGGTGGGCTGGCCTTCGATCCGGTCAGGGGAGGCATGCACAATGTCTATTACGACACGGCCGCGTCGCCGCTGCTATACGGTCCCGAGGTCTGGGCCAAGGCCCCGGCCGGCCGGGTGTTGTTCGGTTCCGACTATCCGTTGGTGCTGTATCCAAAGACCGGAGCGGCGCCCGAGTTTGCGGGTATCGTCAAGGAAGCCCAGGCCGCTGGGGCGGATGCGGCGCTGCTTGGTGATACTGCCGCGCAGCTACTGGGATTGGGGTAGGGCAGCGAGGCCCGTCGCCGCCGCGGCGCGGAACGGAGTCCGCACCCTACCTGTTTAGGAGCCACGGCACGACCGGACTGTCGACCGAAGGGA
>JANMTJ010000065.1:0-3885 GCA_031390295.1 Oleiharenicola sp. | reverse complement strand
GGAATGCCGCGTCAAAACTGCCGGCGACCGAGCGCATGGCGGTGGGATCATCCTCGCGGCGGTTGAGGGGAATGATGCCGCAGTGGCGCAGCAGCCACGCGAGCGGCTTGAAGCGGAACAACTGCGCCGTCGCCAGAAAATGGGCGCGCCGCGGCAGCGACGTGCCGACGATGAACGCGTCCGTGACCGAGCCGGGATGGTTGGCCACAAAGAGCACGGGACCGGCCGGCACACGCTCGGCATGGAAAATCTCAATCCGCCGGAAATACACTCCCAGTAACAGCCGCACCATTGCCTCGGTGCCCAGCACGATGCATTTGGCGAAGACAGACATGCCGCCGGGTGATTACTTCGACTTCATCACCCACACGCCGTCCCACTGGCCTTCGGGCGGATGCGCCTTCAGGTATTCGCAGCGCTCGATGTAGATCGTGCTGAGCTTGTCACCGGGATGCAGGGTCAGCGCCTCCTGGAACTGCTTGATGGCGCGGTCGAACTCGCCCTTGCGGTAGTAGCCGAGGCCGCCGCGGAACTGGTTGATGACCTCGGGCAGGTTGGGGAAGGTCTCCTCGGTGTGGAAATCGAGCACCTCGTAGACGCCGATCGGCTCGGTCTTGCCCTTGACGATGACGCGGTCCACCTCGCGCGTGCGGTAGGTGCCCTTCATCTTCCGGTAGGTGAACTCACTGATGAGGATCTGCGCGGAGTATTCCTTGCACGCGCTCTCGAGCCGCGAGGCGAGGTTCACGCCGTCACCAATGACCGTGTAGTCCATGCGCTTCGGCGAGCCGATGTTGCCGGAGACGATCGTGTCGGTGTTGAGCCCGATGCCCATGAGGATCGGTTTCTGGCCGCGCTGCTGGCGTTGCCCGTTCAGCGCCCGCAGCTCGGTGATCATCGAGATGGCGGCGCGGACCGCGCGGTCGGTGTCGTCCTCGCGCGGGATCGGAATGCCGAACTCGGCCATGATCGCGTCGCCGATGAACTTGTCGAGCATGCCGCCCTCGACCGTGATGCAGTTCACCATGAGCGTGAAATATTCGTTGAGCAGGGCAACGGTGCCCTGGGCGCCCAGTTCCTCGGAGAGCGTGGTGAAGGAACGGATGTCGGAAAAGAGCACGGTGGCCTCGATGCTCTGGCCGCCGAGCGCCTCGCCGCCCCCGGCGAGCAGGCGGTCGGCCAGGCCGGGGTCCATGTAGCGTGCCATGGTGGACTTCATGCGCTTTTCGTTGCTGATGTTCTCGATCATCAGGAGCGAACCGACGCGCTTGCCCTTGAGGCTGATCAGCGGCTGGAGCGTGAGGTTGACGCTGAGCTTCTCGCTGCGCGCCTCCATCTCGGCGTCCATCAGCAGGTCGCCCTTGGCTCCCGGGGCCTCGAGGGCCTTGAGCCGCTCGACCAGCCAGGCGTTGGCGCCGGTGAAGAACTCGGCGGCGGGCTTGCCCAGCACGTCGGCCTCCCGCGCCTTGAGGATGCGGTAGCCCGCGGCGTTGCAGGTGTGGATGCGGCCCTCCTCGGTGAAGGTCATGACGCCGTTGGACATGCTTTCCAGCATCGACTGGTTGTAATTCCGCATGTTCTGCACGTCGTCGAAGAGCTTGGCGTTCTCGAGCGCGATGGAGACCTGGGCCGTGAAGGCCTTGAGCCGCGACTCGTCCTCCGCGGTGAAGGGACCGCCCCGCTTGTTGAGGGCCTGGGTGACGCCGATGACCTTGCCGGTCTTGTTGACCACGGGCACGCACAGGATGGAACGGGTGAAGTAGCCGGTTTTCTTGTCAAAGGCGGGGTTGAAGCGGAGATCCGCGTAGGCGTGCGGGATGTTGATGGTCTTGCCCGACTGGAAGACGGCGCCGGCGATGCCCGCCGTGTTGGGCAGTTTGATCTGCACCGCGTTCAGTCCTTCGCCCACCTCGGACCAGAGCTCGTTGGTCTTTTCGTTGTTGAGAAAAAGCGTGGAGCGGTCCGCCTTGAGCATGCGGGTGGCCTCGCTCATGACCCGCCGCAGCAGCACCGAGAGCTCGAGCGAGCTGGTGATGTCGGCGATCAGGTCGAGGAACTCCATCTCCTGCTGGCGGGTCTTCTTCATCCGCTCGATGTACTGCGTGCTCTGCAGGGCGGACGCGGCCTGCTGCGCCATCGCCTCGAGCAAGGCCAGATCATCGGTGGTGAAATGGCCCTTGCGCTTGTTCAGCGTCTGCACGACGCCGATGACCTCGCCGCGTGCGGTCTTGATCGCCGCGCACAGGATGGACTTGGTCCGGAAGCCGGTCTTGTCGTCGATGTCGCGGTTGAAGCGCGGGTCGGCGTAGGCGTCGTGGACGATCTCGCCCTTCCCGCTGTGGAAGACGGCACCCGCGATGCCCTCGGTGTTGAGCAGGCGGATCTCCCGGTTGAACGTGCCCTGGGCCACGCGGGAGCAGAGCTCGCCGCTGCCGGGATCGTTGAGGAAGAGTGAGCCGCGCTCGGCGTCGGTCTCGTTGGCGGTGAGCTCGATGATGGTGGCCAGCAACTGGTCGAGGTCGTCGATGGCCGCCACCTGCTGGGTGAGCTTGAGGAGCATCTCGGAGCGGCGCAGCCGCGCGCGCAGCCCGACCATGGTCTCGCGGTTGGCGCGGCGGGGTGCCTCTGGCATGGTGGGCAATTCAGTTTCCATTTTTTTCCTCCAGTTGCTTACGCAGGACCGCGATCGTTTCGTGCAGCTGCTTCAACTCGGCCTGGTGTGACTGTTGCTGACGGCCCTGGGCGTCCTTGTGGTCGAACAGCACGCGTTCCAGCTGCTCGCGCAGGTTCTGGATGGTGAGGTGCAGCTGGTGGGCCTCATTCTGGCCGACGGCCACTGCCGCCTGCACCGCCGCCTGCTTGGCGGCCTCCAAGGCCTGCAGTTCATCGCGTAGCGTGGCGATGGTTGTGCGCAGGATGCGGATCTCGTCGGCCCCGGCTGCCACGGCCGCCTGCACCGCCTCGGCCCGGCTGGCCTCGGCGCCTTCCAGCCGCTGGCGGAGCGCCGCGACGGTGTCCTTCAACTGGAGAATCTGACGTTGCGCCTCCATCAACTCGTCCGGCGGGGCGGAAGTCTTGGGGGGTTGGACTGATATCAGCGCCTTGTCCACAGACGGGCAGTTTCCGGCCGGGAGCCCGGGCCGCAAGCCGAGAATCATGCCAGCGCGTGGGCCGGTCAAAGATCGGGCCGGTCGTCCGGCTGTAACCCGAGCCGGGGCCTACAGGAGGTCCGCCGCAAGCTCGGCCAGCTTGGAGCGCTCGCCCTTCGACAGCTTCACGTGCGCCGCGAGGGCGTGGCCTTTCATGCGGTTGTGGCAGTAAACCAGCCCGTTGCTACGCGAGTCCACGTAGGGGTTGTCGATCTGCGCCGGATCACCGATAAGCACGAGCTTCGAGCTCTCGGCGATGCGGGTGATGACCGTCTTGACCTCGTGCGGGGTGAGTTGCTGCGCCTCATCCAAAATGAAGAAGCGCCGGGCGATCGAGCGGCCGCGGATGAAGCAAAGCGCCTCGATCTCCACGACACCGTTCTTGATGAGCCGTTCGTAAGGCTTGAGCGGCGGCAGGCCGTTGCCATTGCCGCCATGGGAGGGCTGGGCCGAGCTCATCATCGCATGCTGGTCGTCGTGCTTTTTCTTTTTCTTGCCGGTCTTCTTGCTGACAAATTGGGGCTCCTTCTGGGGCTTCGAGGGCATGAGCACCTCCAGCGCGTCGTGGTAGGGTTGCAGCCAGGGTTTCATCTTTTCCTCGAGCGTGCCGGGGAGGAACCCGATGTCCTTGCCGAGGGCGATGACCGGACGGGAGATCGAGAGCCCGTCGTAAATGGACCGCTCGTCGGTGGTCTGGAAGAGGGCGCAGGCGGTCGAGAGCAGGGTCTTGCCGGTG
>JANMTJ010000060.1:0-2894 GCA_031390295.1 Oleiharenicola sp. | reverse complement strand
TGGGAAGAAGCGCAGCAGTGGGTGGAGTATTGTAATTCGTCGGAAGACACGGCGATGACGCGGCTGCGGAAGCAGAACGGCCGAAAGGACCCTTGGAAGGTGAAGTATTGGGGCCTGGGAAATGAAATGGACGGGCCGTGGCAGATGGGTCGCCTGACCGCCCGCGAATATGGCCGCAAGGCGCGCGATGCCGCGCGGCAGATCCGCGTGATCGACCCGGGCACGAAGCTGATCGCGTGTGGCTCAAGCAACACCATCCTGCCCACGTATCTGGAATGGGACCGCGAAGTCCTGGAGGAATGCTACGACCAGGTGGACGGAATCTCGCTGCACAACTACTACGGCAACACCCCCGCGCTGACGGGCAGCGATTCCTCGCGCTACCTCGCCATGAACCTGGACATGGAAAGACAGATCCACGAGGTCGCCGCGGTCTGCGACTATGTGCAGGGCTTGCAGAAGTCGCCGAAACGCCTGTGGCTGTCCTTCGACGAATGGAACGTCTGGTATCGGGCCCGCGGCGGCCGTTTTGCCAACGGCCAGGGGAAATTCGCGCCTCCCCTGCTGGAGGAGGTTTACAACCTGGAGGACGCCCTGCTGGTCGGCGGCTTCCTGAACAGCCTGCTCCGGCAATCCGAGCGGGTGCGGGTCGGTTGTCTGGCCCAGATCGTCAACGTCATTGCCCCGCTGGTCACCAACGAGTCCTCCGTGTTGCGCCAGAGCATTTATTTTCCCTACGCCTGGGCGCTCAAGTATGCCCATGGGAAGGTGCTAGATCTGGAGGTGGAATGCGAAACCTACCCGATCAAGGCGGACGGGCTCCGCGCGGATTTCGCCCGCAACGACCAGATCCCCTTCCTCGATGTCGTGGCCACCTTCAACCCGCCGGATGGACGCGTCAGCCTGTTCATGTTGAACCGCGACCTGGAATCGGAACGGGAACTGGTCCTCGACTGGCGCGACCCGCGGCCCACCCGGGTGCTGTTCTGCGAGACGCTGACGGGAACGGACCTCAAGGCGTTCAACACCTTTGCGCAACCGGGGCTGGTCGTGCCCCGCGCCCTCGATGCACCCGCCGCGGGATCGAGCATGACATTCAAGCTGCCGCCGCGGTCCTACACCGTGGTTCAACTGGCCACCCAGTAGCTGCTTGGGATAACTTAATCGCCCCGTCCATGATGCCAGCCACCGCCTTGTGCAATTCGCCCGGGAACCACGCGAGGGGGTGGCCGGTAAACCCATTGACCCTGCTTCCGGCCGGCCACAGATTTCCGCCCGTCCGCAGTCGTCAGTGTCCCCACCCCCACCCCAACATGCCTTGCCGGAATACTGGATCGTTTGC
This sequence comes from Oleiharenicola sp., assembly GCA_031390295.1. Lineage (GTDB taxonomy): Bacteria > Verrucomicrobiota > Verrucomicrobiia > Opitutales > Opitutaceae > Lacunisphaera. Next base: position 1,552 of record JANMTJ010000060.1, on the reverse strand, counting down.
CCATGAGTGAGATCACCCAGATCCTGCAGGAGGTCGGACGGGGTGAGGCGCAGGCCTCCGAGAAATTACTGCCCCTCGTCTACCAAGACCTTCGCCGGCAGGCCGCCGTGCAAATGTCCCGGGAGGCGGCCGGCCAGACGCTGCAGCCCACCGCCCTGCTGCACGAAGCCTGGCTGAGGGTCACCGGCGACGGCGAGCGCCGCTGGCAGAACCGGGCGCATTTTTTCGGCGCGGCGGCGGAAGCCATGCGGCGCATTCTGATTGAAAACGCCCGCCGCAAGTCCCACCTCAAGCGCGGCGGCGACCAGGTGCGGGTGGACTCCGACCAGATCGAACTGGCCGCCACGACCCCGGATGAAAAGGTCCTGCTGATCAACGATGCCCTGGAGCGGCTGCAGACCCACGATCCGGAAAAAGCGCAGGTCGTCGTGATGAAATTCTTTGGCGGCCGGACCAATCAGGAAGTGGCCGAAAGCCTGGCGGTAACGGAACGCACCGTCGAGCGCCACTGGGCCTACGCCAAGGCCTGGCTCTTCCAGCACATCCGCGCCCAAACCTGAATCACCGGCGACGAATCAGGCGGCCGTGTCGGGTTTTGCTTCCCGAACGCGCATGAGTGAAATGAGAACCGAATGAACACCAACACCGCAACCCAGCAGGAAGAGGAACTGTTCGACGAGGCCCGGCGACTGGGGGACCCGGCCGCGCGGCGCAGCTTTCTCGACCGGGCCTGTGCCGGCGATGGCACCCTGCGGGCCAGGATTGAGAATCTGTTGAAGGCCGGAACGGAGGCGGAGCAGTTTTTCGCCGAGAGCGGGGCGGCGTTGCACCTGCCGGGGTCACAGCTCACCTCCACTCACGGCACTCCGATCTCGCTGGGGGCCAGGCCGGCCATCGTGCCGGGCGAGGAACCGGTCGGCACCCGTATCGGCCGTTACAAGCTCCTGCAGAAAATCGGCGAGGGTGGCTGGGGCGTGGTCTACATGGCCGAGCAGGAGGAGCCGGTCCGCCGCCGCGTGGCGCTGAAGATCATCAAGCTGGGCATGGAGACCAAGAGCGTCATCGCGCGCTTCGAGGCCGAGCGCCAGGCCTTGGCGATGATGGATCATCCGAATATCGCCCGGGTGTATGACGCCGGTGCCACCGACCGCGGGCCACCCTATTTCGTCATGGAATTGGTGCGCGGGGTGAAGATCACCACCTATTGCGACCAGCACCGCCTCGACACCCGGGAACGGCTCGATTTGTTCATCCAGGTCTGCCACGCGATCCAGCACGCCCACCAAAAGGGCATCATCCACGGGGACATCAAACCGTCGAACATCATGGTCACGCTGCACGATGGCATGCCCGTGCCCAAGGTCATCGATTTCGGCATCTCCAAGGCCACGGAAGCGCGCCTGACCGACCGGCTGCTGTTCACCTCTTATGCCCAATTGATCGGCACCCCGGCCTACATGAGTCCCGAGCAGGCCGACATGAACGGCCTGGACACTGACACCCGCAGCGACATCTACAGCCTCGGCGTGCTGCTTTACGAATTGCTCACGGG
>JANMTJ010000283.1:0-6758 GCA_031390295.1 Oleiharenicola sp. | reverse complement strand
CCTCCTCCTCGCCCCGCTGGACCCGCTCATCTACCACCGCCGTGTGACCGCCACGCTGTGGAATTACGACTACACGTGGGAGGTTTACACGCCCCCCGCCAAGCGTGTCCGCGGCTACTATGCGCTGCCCGTGCTCGCCGGCACGGAGCTGGTCGGTCATGTCGATCCCAAGGCCGACCGGACAATCCGTCGGCTGCGGGTCATGCGCCGGTCGGTGAAGCGCGGCCACAAGGTCGCGAACGCAGTAACGGATTTGGCCCTCTGGCTGGGACTCAAGCGATGACATCACCCGTTGTGCTTCCGGAAAATGCCGGTCTCGCGTTTCTCGGCGAAGCGGCCTGGTCGCCCGCAATTCTCACCGCGCGAGCAGCCAAAGGGCTCGCCGCGAAGCCCAATCCATGCGGACGACCAAACTCGGATGTGTTGCGCCGCCGGCTAGGCCTGGTCGATGGTGCCCCCGCCGAGGATTGGCAGATTGATTTCCCGGATCATTTCACCGTGCAGGAGGCCGCGCTCTACGAGCAACCCTTCGCGTCTCTGCAAAAACGCTCCGGCGGTGCGTGGCTCAATCCGCACACCAATCCGGACCTGCGCCGGGCCCTCGCCCGCGTGTCGCGCTATCTCGCCCTGCCGGCCACCGCCACTGCTCCCGATTGGCGCTGGATCGAGGAGGATCTGCTGCCCGACGCCACGCTGCTTGTCGTGGCCCGTGATGACGACTTCACCCATGGCGTCCTGCAATCAACGCCCTTTGCCGCGTGGCATCACGCACACCGCGCCCGGCTGGACCCGGTGCGGATTGTGGAGTCATTCCCCTTTCCTTGGCTGCCCGTCACTCCGCTCAGTGCCCTGACGGCCACGCAGGAGGAACACCGCCATGCCGTCGCCCGGGCCGCGCGCAGCGGCGACGTGGAGCAACTCAATGCTGCCGTGCTCGCCGCCTACGGCTGGCCGGGAGACATCACAGACCTCGAACTCCTTTCCCGCCTGCTCGAGCTCCACGCCCGACGTGTCTCCGGCCGAGGGCATGGGGTTTAAGTATACTATTAGTTGACATCAGCCCGGACCCTGCAACCCGGGGCTACTGCGCCGGTCCGGCCAGCGGCAGCCAGACCTTCATCGGCGCCAGACCCCGGTTGTTCCAGGCGAAATACGGAATCGCCGTGGCGTCGTCGACCTCGAGCACCGTCACGCCCCCGAGCAGGTCGGGCCGCGTCTTGGCCGTGACGTTGGCCGTGGCCGACACGGCCGCAGGCATCGGCTGATCGGGTTGTTCGAAGCAATACACCACCGGCCCGCGCTCGAAGGCCACCTGCCCGCGCGTCGCGGCAATCTGCTCGTTCCCGTGCACCACCTGCACCCGCAGGGGCAGATCCAGCTCGACCGTGTCACCGCTCCGCCACTCGCGTGCAATGGACACGTAGCCGCTGGCATCAGGCGTGGCGCCAATGCCGGCGCCACCCACCAAAATCCGCACGGCCGCAGGCATCGCATTGTCGTAGCGGTAGAGGTTCGACGGCACCGGCCGACCCTGCACCCAGCCGGGAATGCGCAACTTCAGGGTGAACTTCGCCGGTTTCTCCGGCGACACCGTCAACTTCACTGCGCCCGACCAGGGGTAAGCCGTGGTCTGCGCCAGCTTCACCACCGTGCCGGCCACCTTCGCCTCGCCTTCGCTCTCGGCGTAGAAATTCACATACACCGCTTCGCCGCGCACCGCGTAGAAATAGCCCGTCAGCGCCGCGAGCGTGCGCATCAGGTTTGGCGGGCAGCAGGCACAGCCGAACCACGGGGCCCGGCCGGCGTGGCCGTGATTGTTCTTCTTCACGCCGTCATAGACGAGCGGGTTCGGGTAGAAAAACCGGTCCCCCGACACGGACACGCCGCTGATGAAGCCGTTGAACGCCGTGCGCTCGAACACGTCCATGTATTTCGCATCGCCGGTCAGCAGAAACATCCGGTGGTTCCACATCATCAGCGCCAGCGCCGCGCAGGTTTCGTTGTAGCCGTCGTGCGGCAGCTCGTAGTCCGCCCCATAGGCCTCGCCCTTGGCGAGGGCGCCGGCGCCGCCGGTGAGGTAAAGCTTCTTCTGCACGACGTTGTCCCAGATTTTTGTGATGGCAGCCAGGTAGCGGGTGTCACCGGTCAGTGCCGCCACGTCGGCCATACCGGAGTAAAGGTAGTTCGCCCGCACGGCATGGCCGATCGCCTCGGTCTGGTCCACGACCAGCTTGTGCTGCTGGCTGTAGGGATCGCCGCCGGGCCCGCGGGCGTCGAGGAATTCCTTGGCCAAAGCCAGCCAGCGCTGGTCGCCGGTTGCGCGGTAAAGCCGCACCAAGCCCATCTCCACGATCTCGTGCCCGGGTGCGAGCCGGCGTCGGCCCTCACCGAAGGTCCGCCAGAGCAGCTCGGCGTTCTTCAGGCAGACGTCGAGCAGCGTGCGCTTGCCGGTCGCCTCGTAATACGCGACCCCCGCCTCGTACATGTGCCCGGCGTTGTAGAGCTCGTGGCTGAGCTTGGGGTCGAGATCCCAGCGCTCCCGGCTGATCCAGTTGTGACCGGGCGTGTCGGGATGCATCGTGCGGAACGTGTAGAGGTAGCCATCCGGCTCCTGGGCCGCCCCGATCCGCGCGATCCAGGCGTCGAGTCTCGCCTCCAGCGCCGCGTCGCGCTGCATGCTGAGCACATAGGCCGCACCCTCGATGGCCTTGTAGGCGTCGGTGTCGTCAAAGGGGTAGATCGTCGGCGGCTTGATCTGGAAGTCCTTTTCGCCCGCCGCACGCCGGCGCATAACCTCGGCTGCCAGGTCGAAGTTCTTCAACCGGCCCGATTCCTCGCACTGCTGCAGCGCAAACGGCACGGTCACCGTGCGGTTGATCTCTTGTTTGGCCGCCCAGAATCCGCCCGTCACCCGCACGGCGGTGAATGGCACGGGCTGGAAGGGATAGTCCGCGGCCAACAGCGCGGACCCTCCGAGCAAAAGCAGAACCACGAAACGGGGCAGTCGGGTCATGCCCGCATCATCCCTGCCGCAGAAAAAGCCGCAAGCCCGCAGGCCGGCGGCTTCTCTGGACCGTAAAGTTGTCACGCCCCTCAGAACTTGACCTCGACTCCGGCAAACGCCCCGAACCCGAGCTGCGGGTAGCCGTGCACCTGTTCGAATCGCTCGTCGAAGAGGTTCTCGAGGCGGGCCTTGATCGTCACCCGCGGCGTTGCCTGCCACGCGCCGTAGACGCGCACCACCGTGTAATCCTCACCCTGGATGGTGGCGAAGGTCGCGGCGTGCACATCCATCCGGTCGCTGACGAAGACCAGGCCGGTGCCGGCGCTGAAGCCGCCGCCAAAGTCGTGCCACAGGTCCAGCGAGCCGCTGCTGCGCGGACGACGCAACAGGCGCGTGCCGGCGGTCACGTCCTCGGCCTCGAGGTAGGTGTAGGCCAGGCGCACATCCACGGCGCCGGGCAGGGCGAACTTGCCCGCCACCTCAAGGCCCTGCGTGCGGACATGGCCGACGTTTTTCACCGTGCCGGGGAAGGACGCGAAGTCGAAGGTGATGAGGTTGCTGATGCGCGTGTCGAACCAGGTCGCGCTCATCACGCCCTGCTTGTCGGCGAGGAAGTAATCCACCCCGGCGTCCCAGCCGCGGGCTTTCTCCGCCTCCAGGTTGGGATTGCCCACGTAGAAAAAATCCTGGCCGTAGAGATCCAGGAAACTCGGCGAGCGAAACGCCGTGCCGTAGCTCGCCCGCAGTTTCCAGCGCGAGTCCGAGGAAAGCCATGCCGCCGTGGCGCGGCCGGTCGTGGCCCGGCCGTAGGTGTCGTGGTCGTCGCTGCGCAGGCCGGCCGTCAGATAGACATGCTCGACCGGCGTCCATTCGTCCTGCACGAACATGGCGAACAGCTGCTGCCGGCGGTTGATGCTGCCAAAACCCGTGTTGCGGGTGTGGTTCGCCTCGGCGGTGACGCCGCCGGTGATCCGGTGCCGCTCGTGCCCAATGTAAGTGCCCTGCCAGTCGAGCACGGCGCGGCGGTTCTTCACGATCGTGGACGCGGTGCCGTCGAACGCCACATAGCGCCGGTCCTGCCCGCCGAGCACCACCTTGCTGCTGAACTCCGGCGAGGGAGTGAAGTCGGCAAAGACGGTCGCGAGCTGGTTGCTCTCGTGCTCCTCGTTGTCGGGGTCGTTGGCGCCCCACCCGATCGTGGGCCCCGGCGAGCCGTACACCCCGATGAAGCCGCGCCACGTCGCCCCGACGGCGACCTTGGCGGAGAGCTTGCGGTCGATGCGCAGCGCATAGGTCGTGCTGTCGAATTCGTTGTTCACGCGCTCGTTGTCGGTGTGGCCGCCCGAGAGCGAGAACGTGTAGCCGCCTTGTTCGTCACCCGCCTGCACACTGGCTGCGCCTTGGATCGTGCCGTACGAGCCGCCCTCGACCGAGACCGCCCCGTGCGCCGGCCCGGTGCCGCGCTGGCCGCGGATCGCGATCACCCCGCCGACAGCCTCGCCGCCGTAGAGCGTGCTCTGCGGGCCGTGCGAGACCTCGAGGTTGTCGCACGCCCCGAGACAGAGGCCGCCGAGCGTGGCCTGGTAGTCGGTGTTCGGGTCGTTGGCCCGGATGCCATCCACGAGGAACAGCGTCTGGTTGGAATTGGCGCCGCGCAAAAAGAGCGAGGTCACCCCGCCGGGCGCGCCCGAGGCGAAGGCCGGCGCGCCGGGCACACCAGCGAGCACGGCACCGAGGTTGCTGAGCTGCATGCGCGCCAGCTCGGCGGCGCTGATCGAGTCCACGGCGGTGCCGGTGGTCGTGAGCGCGGCGGGCGTGCGGGTGGCGGTGAACACGTAGTCCGGCAAGACGACGTCAGGTGACTGCTGCGCGGCGAGGGGGCTGGTGGCCAGAATCGCGTAGGAAACAATTATAAGGCGTCGGATCGACGCCGGGACGGTGGTTTTCATGATCTGCTGTTGCTAACGGCAAGAGCAGACCGCCGCGTTTGTGGGAGGGGCTTTGCGCCCCGACTGTCGCGGGTTAAACCCGCTCCCACAGCCGCACGTCCCTACTCTCACGCTTCATTGAGTGCGATGAAGGTTTGTCGCCGGTGCGCGCACACGCGCCAGCGGAGTGAGTTTCGGCAGACAGATGTTCGGACTCCGCACTTGCACGCCTCTGGCGTGTTTCCTCGCCCCCGCCTTCGCCGGTTGTCCGACTGGCTCTGTTCCCGCCCTGAAGCGGAATGGGGGTCTGTGATGCGTTACCGCAGCGCTACTGTGGCCGGATTGCACGGCCTTCCCTGTGACTGCTGAATTGACTGGAAAGAACCTCAGGCAACCCGAAGTAACCGGCGGCACCGCACCGCCCGCAACCCAAAATCCTGTGCATCGGTTGACTATGACTGAGCCGGTGCGGGAAGTCCGGCGTCCAGGCAGGCTCCACCCTCGGTCTGCATAAGCCCTTGCCTGTCGTTAGCCTAAGGAATGACTTGCATTATATCATTACATCCTGATATGTAGATTACTGATAATCATGTCCGCCCACCACCCCGTGCCCACCGCCGCCGAAGCCGCCCTCCGTCAGACGCTGAGGGAACGCATCGCCGTGCTGGATGGAGCGATGGGAACGACGATCCGCAGCTACAACCTCACCGAGCAGGACGTCCGTGGAGAGCGCTTCAAGGATGCGCCCAAGGACCTGAAGAACAACGGTGACATCTACTCGCTCACCCGCCCCGTCGAGATCGGGGACATCCACCGCCGCTTCCTCGAGGCGGGCGCAGACATCATCGAGACCAACACCTTTTCGGCCACCAGCATCGGCCAGAGTGAGTTCTTCATCGAGGACCCCCGGGAGAAGGGCGGCCGCAAGGACCCGGCGTTCTACGCCCAGGTCCTCGAGAACAAATTCCTGCAGGAGCTCGCCCATGACATCAACTATACCTCCGCCCGCCAGTGCCGGGAGTGGGCCGACCGCATCGCCAATGCCACCGGCCGCCGCCGCTATGTTGCCGGCGCCATCGGACCGCTGACCGTCTCCCTTTCCAACTCCCCCGACGCCGACGACGCCGGCTTCCGGGTTGTCACCTTCGACCAGGTGAAGGCCGACTACCGCCGCCAGATCCGCGCGCTCATCGCCGGCGGATCCGACCTGCTGCTGGTCGAGACGATCTTCGACTCGCTCAACGCCAAGGCCGCCCTAGTCGCCTTGGGTGAAATCTTCGCCGAGGATAAAATTCACCTTCCCATCATGATCTCAGCCGCAGTCGGTCGCGGCGGTGAGACCATGATCTCCGCGCAGACTGTCGGCGCTTTCTGGAACGCCGTGCGCCACGTGAAGCCGTTCTCCGTCGGCCTCAACTGCTCGATCGGGCCCGACCTCATGCGCCCTTTCCTCGAGGAACTGGGCACGAAGGCCGACACCTTCGTCTCCTGCTACCCCAACGCCGGCCTGCCCAATCCTCTCACGCCGACGGGTTTCGACCTCGGCCCGGCCGACATGGCGAAGCAACTCGGAGAGTTCGCCCAGAGCGGCCTCGCCAACATCGTGGGCGGCTGCTGCGGCAACACGCCCGAGCACATCGCCGCGATCGCCTCGGCCGTCGCGCCCCAGCCCGCGCGCTCCCTGACGATCATCAAGAACGTGCCTGGCTGCGGGGTGAAAGGAAGGGAGCCCGAGAGGGCGAGATCCGGCTTGATGATCGTCAAGGAGCGCGCGGGCTGGGGCGCGACGGCCGAGGCGATCGCGGCGATGTGCTCGGGGGTGTTGC
>JANMTJ010000728.1:0-1784 GCA_031390295.1 Oleiharenicola sp. | reverse complement strand
CCTCGCAGAGCAGGAAATACTCGAAGAAGCCGAGCCCGAAGGACTGGAAGTAATCCGGCGCGGGACGGTGGAGGAATTCGTAGTTCCAGCGATTGATAAGCAGAGGGCGCTCCTCGACCGCGCCGAGGGTGTTCTTCCACTGGTAGCGGCGGTCGAGTGTGCTGCCCTCGACAATGCAACCGCCGGGAAAACGCAGGAAACCCGGCCGCATGTCGGCGAGGGCCTGCACCATGTCAGCGCGCAGGCCACCGGCGCGGTTTTTCCAAGTCTGGCGGGGAAAGAGGGAGACGAAATCCAGGTCCAGCGTGCCCTTGCCATCCACCAGCACGGCCAGCCACGCCTTCGCGCTGGTGGCCTTGGGCTGCAGGGTGGCGGTGTATTTCTGCCAGTCGCCGGTGAAATCCTTGAGGTCAACGGATTCCAGCACGGCGCCGTCGCCGCCGTAGAGCCGCACGGTCAGTTTGGGGGTGCCGGCGATGCCGCGCACCCGGACGGAGAAATCATAGGCCTCGCCCGCGCGCAGGCCCATGCCGCGAAAACCCTCGTTGGACAGGCCGAACGGGGCGGTGCCCTCTGATTGGACGCGAACGTAGTGCGGATTCTTCGCGTTGAACGGCGCCTCGCTCCGCACGGACAGATCCCCCTGCGCTTTCGATGGACTGAGTTTGGCCCAGCCCATCAGGGGCTCGGGAAACTCGAAGCCGCGATTCTTGATCAGTTCGGCATACAGGCCGCCGTCCGCGCCAAAATTGATGTCCTCGAAGAACAGGCCCCACATGGCGGGGTTGATCGGCACCCCGGGCTGGCCGACATTCACCGTCACGCTGGCGGCCGGAAGTGAAGCCAAGGCTGTCGCGGCAAATGAAAACAGGGCCATGCGGCGTAGATGGGGAATCATGGCTGGATATATTAGGCAGTAGCGGGAAACGAGTAATGACGGTCAAGTTGATTGCCGAAAAGTGAAAAACAGGGACCAACAAAGGAGCTGATCCCGGCGGCAGGGACGGGCAACCCGGTGAAGTTCAATCGCACCCCGAAGGACGCCCGAACACAGGCTGGCCCGTCTCGGACCAGCGCAGCGGTTTCACATAGGTGTGGCGGTTGGGATCCCACAACGGATCGCCGACAATCTCGGTGTAGGTGCGGGCGTGGTAGACGAGCAGGTCGGTGGTGTCGTCCTCGGCGACCGTGAAGCTGTTGTGTCCGGGACCATAGATCTTGTGCTCAAAATCGGTTTGGAACACGGGCTGCGGCGACTTCGTCCAGCATTGCGGGTCGAGCAGGTCGGCGTCGTCGCGCGCGTGGAGCAGGCCCATGCAGTAGTTCTCGTCGGTGGCACTGGCGGAGTAACTGAGGAACACGCGGCCATGGCGGATCACGACGGACGGGCCTTCGTTGACCCAGAAGCCCCGGATCTCCCATTCGAACTCGGGCACGGAGAGGCGCACTGGCGACGTGGCGAGCCGCGTGCCCGAGGCCAGGCGCGCGATGTACAGGTTTGAGTTGCCGCGGATCGCCGGATCCTTCTGCGCCCAGACGTAGTAGGTTGCGGCGCGATGCGTGAACGAGGTGGCATCCAGGCAGAAACTGTCGAGGCCGGTCTCGACGCGAACCGGAGCCGACCACACGCCCTCAAGCGGATTCGCTGCGGTCGTCGAGATGACATACATGCGGTGCTGGAAAAGATCGTCCTTGATCGCCCGGGAGGGGGCGGCGGCGAAATAGATGTGCCAGGCGCCAAACACGTGATGGATCTCGGGGGCCCAGATCAGCTCGCTGCACGG
>JANMTJ010000715.1:0-13330 GCA_031390295.1 Oleiharenicola sp. | reverse complement strand
CCGAGGTGGGTGATCGAATGTTTGAGGCGCTCAAAAAGAACAAACAGGAGATCAACAAGGCATTGGGAGTTGATGCCGATTGGTATACCAAGGCAGGTAGACATACGGTCTTAATAAAAAAGAAATTTCGTGGAGAGTTGTTGGGTGATTCAAGAGAGCCGGTTCAAAAATGGTTGGCTGACAACACAGAGAGCTTTGTTGCGGTGTTTCGTCCAAGAATCGACCAGCTTGTTCGCGAACAAGGCTGAATATCGTTAATACATCTGGCTGAAATATATTCATGGGAGCCACTCTGATTTATGAATTACTATAACGGGTAGCCTGACTGTCGATCCCAAGTCACTTACCAATCCACAGGCTATGCCGCGTCGTTTGACGGCTTAGCTTCATCCTTGGCTGCGGCCGCTTCCAGCGTGGCCAGCTCTTCGTCGGTCGGGGCCGTGATCAATTCCGGGCAACCTAATTCGTTTTTGAATTTGGCCTGCCACCGACGTTCCTGCTCCTCGAAGGTAAAGGGAATCTTCATGACGTAATGTATCACGGATAGGCGACTAAGAGTGGGATACAAGTAAGGCATAAGAGTCATATCCGACAATCAGCGTTTGCGGCGGTCCCAGCGGTCCCGCCCTACCTGCTCAGGCGCGCTTGAGGACGTCGCGGGGGGTGGACTCGACGGGGGCGGGCTCGGCGAGTTCCTTGGCGCCCTTGGCGCCGAGCTCGGAGAATTTGCGGGCGCCGGGCAGGAGGGTCTGCTCGAAGGAGCCGACGGCGGCGTTGTAGGCCTTGCTGGCCGTCTCGAGGCCGCGGCCGACCTTGTCGAGGTTTTCGGCGAAGCCGGCGATGCGGTCGTAGAGCTGGCGGCCGAGGTCGGCGATGACCTGGGCGTTGCGCGAGACATCCTCCTGCCGCCAGCCGTAGGCGGCGGCCTTGAGGAGGGCGATGAGCGTGGCGGGCGTGGCGAGGAGGACTTTCTTGGCGATGGCGCGGTCGATGAGCGAGGGGTCGGCCTGCAGCGCGCCGGAGAGGAACTGATCGCCGGGGAGGAAGAGCACGACGAACTCCGGCGACGGCTGGAACTGCGCCCAGTAATCCTTGCCCCCGAGGGCGTCGATGTGACCGCGGACCTTGGCGGCGTGTTCGGCGAGCTTGGCGGTGCGGACGGCGTCATCGGAGGCGTTGGCGGCCTCGCGGTAGGCGTCGTTGGGGGCCTTCGCGTCCACGACGATCTGCTGGCCGCCGGGCAGGCGGACGACGAGGTCGGCACGGAGCGAGCCGGAGGTCTGCTGCTCGGTGAAGTCGCAGTAGGAGGCCATGCCGGACATCTCGACGACGCGGCGGAGCTGGAGCTCGCCCCAGGTGCCGGCGGTGGTGGTGGAGCGGAGGGCGGTGGAGAGCTTGGCGGCCTCGGCCTGGAGCTGGCCCTGCGTCGTGGTGAGCGATTTCAACTGCTCGGAGAGCTGGCCGTAGGCGCCGGCGCGGGCCTTCTCGATCTCGCCGATCTTGGCGTCGACCTTCTCGAGCGATTCCTTGAGCGGCTTGACCAGCGAGTCGATGGCCTGCTGGCGCTTGCCGAGGTCGTCGGCCGACTGCTGGTGGAGCTTGCCAAAGGTCTCGCGGGCGAGCTCGAGGAAGGACTGGTTGTTGGAGCGGAGGGCGTCGGCGGAAAGGGCCTTGAAGGATTCGAGGAGCCGGGCCTGCGCCTCCTTGAGGGCACCGCGCTCGGTCTCGAGTTCGGTGGCGCGGGCGCGGAGGGTGGTCAGCTCGGCCTCAAGCTTGGCCAACTGCTCGGTGGCGAGGCGGGCGCGCTCGGCCAGCGCGGCCGGGCGGGACTGGGCGATGAACCAGCCGAGGGCGGCGCCGACGATCAGTCCCGCAAAGAGAAGGAGAAAATCCATCGGGAGGGAGTGAAGTCGGGCATATGGCCAGGCGCAAGCGCGCAACCAGCCGGAAGAACCGCGGGGTGATCCCGCCGTGGCGGGACCGCCTCCATTGATCAGGCGCGCAATGCGCCGAGGGAGATCTGGATGTCGGTGCCCTTGAGACCGGGGCCGGCCTGGAGGGTGCCACCGTGCAGGCGGAGGATTTCGCGGGCGAGGAAGACGGAGAGGCGGCCCTGATTTGGGGTGGAGCCGGCGACCGGCAACGGCAGGGTGCCGTCGAGCTCAAGGCGCTTGCCTTCGATGGTGATGATCGCCTGGCGCTGGGCGCCCGCGCCGACGCCGCGGAGGGTGAGGATGAGATGCTGCAGGCCCTCGTCGAGACGGTTGGCACTGATGGCGTCCAAGATGGCGCAGAAGGCGAACTTCACGAGGTTGGGGTCGAGCACGAGCACCAGATGCTCCTCCAGGAACCGGGTGGTCAGTCCGCGGGCAGTGGCGATTTCCGTGAGGATGAGGTTGAGGTCGGTGGCCTGGGCCACGGGTTGGGCAATCTCGCTGAGCAAGGTGGCGTGCTCATTGAGGAGCTTGAGCTTGGCCACCTCGGTGGTGAGGCCGGTTTCCTGGGCGAGGGCGGCGCTGCCGACGGGGGAGCTGCTGCCGCGGGTCAGGAGCTGGGCAAAGGTGACGAGGGAGACGAGGGGATTGGACAGCTCATGGCTGAGCGTGAGGCCGAGGTTGCGGAAGAGCTCGCGGCGGCTCTGCTCAAGGATGACCTGGACGCGTTCGATCTCCGGGGCGGAGTCCTCCCAGACGGCCCAGACGCCATCGATCTCGGGGACGGGGCCGGCCTGCACCCGGTAACGGTAGGGGACGCGGGCGGGTTGGACGACGGTCTGCTGGGTGTGCAGGGCCTCACTGGCGACGGCGCGGACCTCGACGGGAAGCTCGGTGGTGGCGAGCTCGGCACGGGTGATGAGACGGGCACCGGGGAGATATTGAGCGCGATAGTTGATGGCGAGCCCGGCCTGATGGTAGTCGCGGAGCTGGGCCGAGCGTTCCAGGCAGCGTTCCAGCAGGCGGCCATGGAGCACAGCGCGAAAACGGTCCGACTCGCGGTAAGGGGCGCCATCGGCGCGCGGGCCGAGGGCCATCCAGCCGAGGAGCTGGCCGTGGGCATGGAGCGGCACGAGGATGCGGGCGCCCCAGGTGAGCAATTGCTGGCGGATGGGGGCGTCGAGCGCCGGGTCGTCAATCCCGGTCCACTGGCTGAGATCGACGGCGGCGGGATGTTCCTCCAGCCAGAGGACGAGCGGGTGGCCGGCATCACAGCGATGACACTCGTCGTCGGAGACAAAGGCGTCGAGCTGGCGGAAGAAGTAAAGCACTTTGCCGGATTTCAGGATGTAGCGGGCGGCCCGGCGGAACTCGTCGAGCAGCCGCGGCTGGTCGTCGAGGTGGGCGAGGGCGCTCTCCAGGAAATCCCAGGACTCGACCGGTTCGGCCGCGGCAGGGGCGGTCTCGCGGGGGAAGGGCGACTCGCTGCGGCGCGAACGTTCGAGGGCAGATTGCAGCTGGGAGTTCTTGTCGGCGATTTCCTCGAGGAGATTGACGCACTCGCCGAGGCGTTCGCGGCTCTCAGCGTAACTGAGGAAGAGGCGGGCCGAGCGGTTCTGGCGGGCCTGCTCGAAGGGATGACTGTGGGGCTCGCCGACGAGAATAACCAAGGTACCATGACCGGTGGAGAGGCGGGCCCGGGGATCGTTGACATCGGAGATCCAGACCCGGGCGCCGGGACGGAGCAGTTCGCGCTGGAGGTCGGCGGGGCGGGCGAAGGCGGCGGGTTCGCGCGGGTAGAGGATTTTTTTCCATGCGGCCTCAAGGCCGGCGTCGGATGTGGTCAGGATGATTGTGGCGGGCATGGAAAAGTGATGCGGAAGGTGGCACCAGGTCTCCCGACGTCCGGGACAATGATGGTTGCCCGGTGCTCGTGCAAGATATCTGCGCAGACGGCGAGGCCGAGGCCCATGCCCTTGGTCTTGGTGGACACGAAGGGATGGAAGAGGCGGGCGCGCTGTTCGGGGGGGATGCCCGGGCCGTTGTCGGATACCTCGAGAATGATGCTGCCGTTGGGGGAATTGCGGGAGCGGAGCTGCACGCGGCGCTCGCCTTCCTGGGGTTCCAGCGCTTGGAAGGCATTTATTAAAAGATTTATCAAAACCTGCCGCATGGCGCTGGCATCGGCCCAGATGGTGTCGGCCGTGGCGTTGAACTGGGAGCTGAGCACGACGCGCGCCTCCTGCGCGCGGGTGAGCATGAGGTCCGAGGTCTCCCGCATGATCGTGTGCAGGGAGACGCGCTCGAGGAGGTGGCGGCGGGGGTTGGAGAGATCGAGCAGTTGCTGGGTGAGACTGTCGATGCGCTCCACCTCTGCGGGGATGAGCTGGCTGAAACGGCGGCGGAACTCGGGATCGTCAAACCGGGAGGGCAGCAGTTGGGAGAAGGTCTTGAGCGACACGAGGGGATTGCGGATCTCGTGGGCCAGGCTCGCCCCGACGAGGCCGATGGTGGCGAGTTGTTCGGACTGCCGGGCCTGCATGGAGAGGCGGGAGCGGGCGAGGATGTTGTCCATGAACTCGGCGATTTCCTGCGCCTGCTGCACCTCGGGGTAGGTGAAGGGGCGGTGGTTGGTCTTCACGCCGAGGGCCAGCAGCAGGGAGGGTGTCGCGCTGCCCCGCGGGGCGGTGACCACGAGGCCGAGGTTGAACTCGGTGATGAACTGCCGGAGGTCGACGAGGCCGGGCTCGGGGCGGAGACGCTGGAGACTCTCGGGTGTGCTCCAACCCTGTTTGTGGAGCGCGGGATAGGCCGGGCGGTCCTTGGCCAGCTCGATGTTGCCCGAGACAAACACTTCGCCGCTGTCAAAGAGCAGGGCGGCATAACCGGTCTGGCCCCAGGAGCGGAGGAGGGCCTCAAACTCCGCGATGAGCTTGCCGGGGTCGGTTTCGCGGCGGGCGAGCTCGAGGGCGGCCTGGCGGGTGGCGGCGGTGTTCTGCCACGGGCTGAGGCTGAACCATTCGCGGGTCTTGCCCTCCAGCCAGAAGGCGAGGGTGCTGCAGATCGCGATGCTGAGAATCAGCCCGCCGGGGGCGGGCATCACGGGCGTGAACAGCCGCCAGCCGAGATAGATGCCGGCGCTGAGCACGGAGATCAGGCCGATGCGCTGTCCCACCGAGAGAAAGACCTGCCGGGCATCGAAGACGCGGTGGATGGTCACGGCCCAGGCGGTGAGACCGTAGAAAATCAATATGATCAACGGGGTGAGCCGGGAGAGGAAACGAAGATCGAAGTAGATCCCCAAAGCGGAAACAGTGATGGCGACAAAACAGGCGATGCCGGCATTCAAGATCAGAAACTGAAGCTCAAGCCGGCGGATGCCGGTTTGCATCCGCCACTGCCGGTAGGTCTGGAAGATCAAGTGCAGGTAAAGCGCCAGACTTACTACCGTATAGATATGATAGCCGGAACCACGCAGTTCAGCGCCGGGACGCGACTCCGGGGGGATATAATATTTTGTGAAGCAAAGCCCGGCCAGAGCGCAGCCTATCCCAAACCAGCCCAGTGCCTGGCCTTTTATCCGGGTCCCGCTAATTTCAGCGGCCAGGATCGATTCCTTCATGCTCCAGATCAAAAGGGGGAAGAATGCGCCCACTGCTGAGGCAGCCCTGATCCAAGGAATCGGGTTGGCAATTTCACCAGCCTGAAGCAGCGCACCGGCGCGCATGGCCATGAAAACACAGTAGAGCCAGCCAGCGTTGATAAGGGAAAAGGCGAGGAAAGCCTTGTTGGTCAGCCGATGGGGATTGGCCCAGAATACTGTCGCACCAATCGCGAGGGTCACCAAGGCTGCGATAAGAATCAACGGGGACATGCTTTCTCCACAATGACCACCGCGTTGCTGCCGGACAGGCCGTGGGCATTCACCATCGCCACCTGGGGACTCAGATAACGGGTCTGCCCATGGAGATTCAGCGGGCACTGGGGATCGGGGGTCTCCCAGTTAACCGTGGGCGGAATCTGCCCCTGCCGCAGGCTCAGGGCGACGCTCGCCAATTCGATGGCCCCGGCCGCGGCAAGGGCGGTCCCGATCGCGCCCTTGATGGAGCTGACGGGGATGTTGGCCAGCCGCTCCCCGAAGATGTGCCGCAGGGCGGTCGATTCATTGGTGTCAATGGCGCGGTGCCCCGGGCCCCAAGCGCAGATGTAGTCCACTTCATCCGCCCGCCGGGAGGCATTGGCCAGGGCGATGCGGGCGGCATCGGCAATGCCCTCGCCCGCCAGCTGGTTGCCGTCGCTCGCATAGCCGTAACCGGTGATCCACGCATAAGCCGGGCGCGGGCTGTCCTCCGGCTCGAGGATGAGCATGGCCGCGCCTTCGCCGAGCACACCGGTGGAGCGCCAGAGGTCGAAGGGCCGGCAGGACCGGGGAATTTCACTGTCGTTGGTCGGGCTCAGCTCGGCGGCGTTGAACTCCAGCAGGGGGTGAAACGAGAGCGGGGCCTCGCTGCCCCCGGCGATGGCCAGATCGCACTGGCCCTCGGCGACCAGGTCGGCGGCCTGGCCGATGGCATCAAGACCCGAACAGCAGGATGTCTGCACCGCGATCATCCGGGCCGGGACACCGAGATAGGAGGAAATCTTGCCCGGCACGCTGACGACGGAGGACTCGTAGATGGTGCTGGCCATGGAGTAGCGGGGGCCCTTCTGGGCCACGACCTGAACCCCCCGGCTGATGCGGTCGATATCCATGATGGAGGTGCCGGTGATCACCGCGGGATTCAGCCGGGTGATTTCCTCGATGGTCAGGCCGGCATCCCGGATGGCCAGGATCGCCGCCACGAGACCCAACTGGGTGTGACGGGAGACCCGGCGGGGATTTTCCTCCGGGGCATAGGCCTTGAGATCAAAACCGGTAACTTCCGCGCCCATAAAGGTGCCGGCCTCGGGATCGAAGCGCGTGATCGCCCGCACCCGGCTGACCGACTCATTGATGCCGTGGAAAAAAGCCTCGCGGCCGATGCCGGCCGGCGTGACCGGACCAATACCAGTGATTTTAACGCGACGGCGCATGGGTGGCAGATGAAGCGGGGTAGGTCGGGTGGTTGGAATTCACTGAGGTGAGATGGTTGCCGGTCGGGTGATGATGGGGGCTGGGCAGCGACCAAACCGCAATAGGAGCCGGGCCCCCGCCTGCACAAAACCGCGATTGGCAAGCTAGGTGGACATCAGGGATGACGGCAAGCCCGGGGTGCAAAAGAGATTTGCCCCCGGTTGCCGGCGCACGCAGAACTGCGGCCAGCATGACGCCGCACGAATTTGAAGCCCGCATTGTCGATTGGGCCCGGCAGCAACCCGACGTGGAAGCTCTCGTGCAAATTGGTTCCCGAGCACAACCCAAGGGGGAGGTTGATGCCTGGTCCGACTGGGATTATCACCTAATCGTTGACCAGAACTCACGCTACTTGGATCGCGAATGGCCTGCACGGATCGCACCCTGTTGGTGCTCGCATTACGAACGAACGGAGCGAGGCGTGGTCAAGGTCAGTGTGGTTTTTGAGGGTGGATTCGAGGCGGATTTCGTTCCCCTGACATCTTGGCAGATGAAACTGGTCTATTGGGCGATGGCGCGCCCTGGCCTGCGTCGGCTGTATCCCCGGGCCCTTAGACTTGGCATTGATAACACCCGTTTGGTGGTTGGACCAGGCTACAGGGTGATTGTGGGTGGCCAGGCTTGGGAGACCAGACTGTCGGCACTGGCTACAGCCTGGCCGGAGAAGGATTTTTCGGCAGAGGATTTCAATTTTCATGCCGCGGCCTTCTGGCGGCATGCCGTGTGGGTGCAAAAAAAGCTGGCCCGGGGTGAGTCGAGGGCGGCCTTGCGCTGGCAGCAGGTTGAACTCACCGATCACGTCTACGCCTTGCTGGCGGAGGAGGCGCGGCTGGCGGGCCGCCCGGCCCGACCCGAGGCGCGCAAGGCGGAGCAGTGGTTGGATGCAATACGACTCACGCAAACGGCCATTGAAACCAGCACCGACCCGCGGGTGCTGGCCCGGGCGCTGCTGGCCGAGATTGCACTCTTCGAGGAGGTTTGCCGGAGCGTGGCCGGAAGCCGGAGCTTTGTCGTGCCGGACTATGCGGCCGTGGCCGCGTGGCTGCGGGCCGAACTGACCAAACTGGCGGAGCGACCCTAACGGCGCGCCGGGGCGGCCGGGAACGACATCGTGAAGACCGTGCCGCCACCGGGGCGGTCCGCGACCTTGATTTCACCCTGGTGGGCCGAGACGATGTGCCGGCAGATGGTCATGCCGAGACCGGTGCCGTGCGCCTTGGTGGACTCGATGGGCTTCATGAGGATGCTCTCGAGCATGGCCGGGGACAGCCCGCTGCCGTTGTCGGCGACCGCCAGCACGACGCGCCCGTCCTGGCGCGTGACCGTGACAGCCACCGAGGTGGCGCCGGACTCCAGGCCGTTTTTCACCAGATTCTGCAGGAGGCGCACGAGCTCAAAGCGAACGCCTTGGATCACCGTGCCTTGGGCGCCGGCGACCTCAACGCGGTTGCTGCCGAAAAAGAGGACCGTCTTGGTGTCCACGGCCGTGGCATAGAGATCCACTTCATCAACCTCGCCGGAGTGACGGGTGGTCTGCCGCCAGGATTCGGCGAGGTGGAGGCAGAACGAGGAGCATTTCTCGAGGGTCTCGGCGTAATGGAGGATCCGTTCCACGTTGTGCCCGGTCGGCGGCAGCTGGCGCACCTCGTCGAGGAGCATGTTGGTGTAGCCGATGGCGACCACAAGGGGGTTGCAGATGTCGTGGACCATCTCCGCCGCCGCCTGGCTGAAACCGGCGGTCAGCTGCTGCTTCTTCTGGTCGGTCATGACCGACTCGTACATGCCCTCCAGTTTCTTGAACATGGCGGTGCGCTTCTTGCGCTCGAGGCCCTCGGTGGCATGTCGCCGCACGGATTGCTGGAGCACGTCGACATCAAAGGGCTTCTTGAGATATTCGTTGGCCCCGAGGCTGATCGCCGCCTGGGCCGTGGTGAGCGCCCCGTAGCCGGTCATCATGATGATGGAGACCTCGGGATCGAGCTTGCGCATCTCCTCCAGGCCCTGGATGCCGTTTTTCTGCGGCATGCGGATATCCATCACGACCACGGCGAAGCACTCGCGCTTCAGCAGCTCAATCCCGCGGTCCACGCGGTCCACGGCCATCACCTCGAATTCATCCTGGAGCAGATAGCTGATGCTCTCGCGGGGCCCGAGTTCGTCGTCCACCACCAGCACCTTGGGCCGGTCGGAGACCGGTGGGGCAAAATGGACGGGCGAGGCGGCTTCGGACATGGGCGGGAGTGGCCGCACGCTGGACCGGGCCCGGGGGTTTGGCAATCCGAAGCTTGGGTCGCGTTCAGCGGCCCGCGGTCACCCCGCGGGAGAACAGCTCGCTGATGATGTCCTCGAGCGGAACGTCCTGGATGGTGATGTCGTCCACGTCGCCGTGGTTGAGGATCTGCTGGCAGACGGTCGTCACGTGCTCGCTCGGGACGTGGAGGAGAATCTCGCCGTCCGCGCAGACCTTGCACTCGCCGTGGGCAGGCTTCCAGTCGGCGGGGAAGGCGCCGTCCCGGGGCTTGAACTTGATGATGCGCTGCCGGGCGCCGGCGCCGGTGATGCGGTCGAGGTCGCCGTCGTAGATCTTCTTCCCGTGGTCGATGACGATCACCCGTTCGCAGAGGGAGGAGATGTCGGCCATGTAGTGGCTGGTGAGAAGTATGGTCGTGCGGTAGCGGCGGTTGTAGTCGCGCAGGAACCCGCGCACGGCCTTCTGCGAGATGACGTCGAGGCCGATGGTCGGTTCGTCGAGGAAGAGCACCCGCGGCCGGTGCAGGAGCGCGGCGATCAACTCCATCTTCATGCGTTCGCCGAGGGAAAGCTCGCGGACCATGACGTTGAGCTTGGTCCCGATGCCGAGCAGCTGCACCAGTTCGTCGAGCGTGGCCTTGAACTGGTCGGCGGGCAGGCCGTAGATGGCGCGGAGGAGATGGAAGGACTCGATGGCGGGCAGGTCCCACCAGAGCTGGTTTTTCTGGCCCAGCACCAGGGCAAAGAGACGGCGGTAGGCGTTCTCGCGCTGGGAGGGATCGAAGCCGGCCACGCGGGCCGAGCCGCTGGTCGGGTAGATGAGGCCGGAGAGCATCTTGAGCGTGGTGGTCTTGCCGGCGCCGTTGGGCCCGAGAAAACCGACCAGTTCGCCTTCCTTGATCGAAAAGCTGACCTGGTCAGCGGCGCGCGTCTCCTCAAACTCGCGCTTGAACAAGCCTTTCACGCCCCCCCAGAAGCCGGGTTGCTTCTTGTAGGTGCGAAAGACGCGGGTCAGGTTTTCAACCTCGATCATGGGAGCGGGCAATGAACATGAAATGACCGTGAAGGCAACCGCGGCCTACCGCTGGCCGAGCCGGCGGTAATCGAGCAACGAGTGGCTGATGAAGCCTGACTCGACGCACTTCAGATCGGTGAGCAGTTCGGGCGGTGACACGTCCTGGCCTTCGGTCCAGATGAGCTGGTGGCGGCCCTGGTCGTCAGCAGCCGTGAACAGACCCGGCACAAAGAAATGGGCCGGCACGGTCTGCTTCAGCACGGTGTCGGGCCGGCAGGGTTGGGGGAAATTCAGGTTGTGCACCGTGAAACTGCGGAGGGGCGTGGCGGGCAACAGCTCGCCGGCGAGACGGGCGGCATGCGTGGCGGAAATTTTCAATGTGGCGAGCAATTCGCCGTCGGGCACGCCGCCTTGTTCCTTGAGGTGGTGATAGACTTCCTCGGACACATCCTGGGAGACCGCCATGGCGGGCAAGCCGTGGAGGGCGCCTTCCCAGGCACCGGCGACCGTGCCGCTGGCGATGATGAACCCGAGGGTGCAATTGAAGCCGACATTGATGCCGCTGACGACCCCTTCCACGCACGTTGTTTGCTCAGCGCCGTTGGCCCTTGCGACCTTGGGCAACAGGTGCGCAATCGCGATGTTCACGCAGTCAGAGGGCGTGCCATCCATGATCCAGGTCGGGCAGCCGAAACCGCGGTCCACCGCCGCCGACTTCACCGGCCGGCTGCGGGTCTTGGAGGCGCCGGTCCAACTCTGCTCGTTCACCGGGGCGACGACATAAAGCTCATGGCCGGCGGCCTTCAGGGCGAAGATCAACTCGTGCAGGAAGAGCGAATTGATGCCGTCATCGTTGGTGACCAGGAGCTTCATGGGTCCTCCACCAAAACGGGAAAGCCGGGAAAAGAAAGCGGGAACTATGCGCAATAGGGTGACCAAGATCGCGTTTGCTGGACCAGTCACCCGGGATAGGGTGCCATTTACATGATTACGATACCCCTGAAATCCGCAGTCATGCGGCTGATCGCTGGTCTGCTGCTCTTGAATGCCGCCAGTTTCGCCGACGAGGAGAATACAGTGCTGACCTCGGTTTTCGCGAAGACCGACAAGGGTTATAAGCGCCAAAAGGATTCCGATGGCCGCTGGGTGAGGGAATACTACGCCATGACCAACGGCGGCCCCGCGGAAGGGACGATCCAGGACAATACGCAGGACAAGATCAAATTTGCCTCTCTTGCCAGAGTATTGGCCGAGCATCTGGCCCGGCAGGGTTACTTTCCCGCCACCGACCCGGCAAAGGTGGATCTGCTCGTCGTGGTCAACTGGGGCCGGACCACGCCTTTCAATGACAGCACCTACCGCAGCGGGGCCGTCAACGTGATGGGGGCCATGAACACCCTGTCCGGCCTCAACCGGACGGCGGCGTCCCAGCCCGAGTTGCCCAGCGCGACCGATGCCGGCTCTGCCCCGCAGGCCGAGGTCTCACTGACCGGCAGCCCGGAGGAGATGCAGCGGCAGGCGGCGCAAGACCAGCTCGAGGGAGCCATGCTCACGCAGGAACTGTTCAATCGCGCCCGGAACGAGGACAACGCCAAGAACGCCCGCCTGCTCGGTTACATGGGCGAAATCAACGAATCCGATGGCATCCAACGCTTCGCCGGCGGAGGCAACCGTTATGACGAACTGGTCGGCGACATCGAGGAAGCCCGCTACTATGTGATCATCTCCGCCTTTGATTTCAAAAAGACCGTGCGCGAGAAGAAGCCCAAGCTCCAATGGGTCACCCGCATGAGCATGCGGGCGCCCGGCAACAGCTTTGCCGAGCAAGCCGCCGCGATGGTGGCTTATTCCGCGGCCCGTTTCGGCCAGAATTCCGACGGGCTCGAGCGCAAGGCCCACCAGAATTACAAGGTGGACCTGGAGGACACCAAATTCCTCGGCGTGGCCGAGAAATCGCCGACGCCGGCACCGGCGGCATCCGCCCCGGAGCAGAAGAAATGAACTCCGATGCCAGGGAGAGGAATCCAATGACACGGTGGAACCCGGCGATTTGAAATACCTTGGCGAGACGAGGGAAACCAAGCCCAATGGAGAAAAGTAATGAACCACTCTGAGATATTCCGGAAGGGTTGCCGTTGGCTCGTGGCCGGCGCTCTGCTTTGGGGTGGTCTGCTCCCGGCGGGGGTCGCCGCCGACACCATCGCCACGGCGGTCTCAGGCCGTGTCGGCAAAGGCTACAAGCGCACCCGGCTGGCCGACGGCTCGTTCAAGCCCGAAGGCTACGCCTTGGCCAACGGCGGACGGATCGCGGGCACCGGGAGCGACCTGACCGTGGACCGCATCCAATATCCCGAGATCGCCGGGATCGCGATGCGGCTGCTGGCGCAGCAAAATTACCGCTATGCCCGGAACGCCGACGAAGCGACGCTGCTCCTCGTGCTGCATTGGGGCGTGACCCTCGCCTTCAACAGTGGCAACTACGCCACGAGCGTGGGCAACGCCGCTTCCGCCATGTCCAACCTGAAGGCCCTGGGCGGGGGGCCCGGCGGCGTGCCGGGCCAGGGTGGCGGCAGTCCCACGGGAACCAGCGAGGGGGCGGCAATCCAGGCCGCCGGGGAGGCTTTCGAGGGCGAGATGCTCAAGCTGCTCATGGAAAACCGGGCCCGCGACCAGATCAACCTGCCGAATGCCAAGCTGCTCGGCTATCTCGACGAGATCAATGACGCCGACGGCATCCAGCGCTGGGCTGGCGGTGGCGACCGCTACAACGATCTGATCGCCGACATCGAGGAGTCACGTTATTACATCATCGTATCCGCCTATGACTTCAAAGCGCTGACCAAGCAGGAGAAGAAGAAGCTGCTCTGGCAGGCGCGCGTGAGCGTGCGCTCGCCCGGCAACCGGTTCGACGACAGTTTTGCGGCGATGCTCAAGGGTGCCTCGAAATACTTCGGCCAGGACAGCGGCCGGCTGATCCGCGGTGAGGAGACCAAGGGCACGGTCGAACTCGGCGACCTG
>JANMTJ010000708.1:0-1851 GCA_031390295.1 Oleiharenicola sp. | reverse complement strand
AATTTTGTCTCTGCTTTCGCCGGCCAACCCGCACACTGCCTCCATGCGTCTGGTGGCAGTCTCCATCGTCAAGAACGAGGCCGATATCATCGAGGCCTTTGTCCGGCACACCCGGGCCTGGGTGGATCACCACCTCGTCTTTGACCACGACAGCACCGATGGCACCCGCGAGATCCTCGCGGCCCTCCAGCGCGAGGGCCTGCCCCTCACGCTCTTCACTGATGATGCGCCCGGCCATCTCCAACAAGCGCGCAGCAACCACCTCACCCGTCTCGCGGCCTCGGCACATGGCGCCGAATGGGTGCTCCCTCTGGACGCCGATGAAATCCTGACGGGGCCGGACCGCGCGGGCCTGGAACAAAGTTTCGCCGCCGCAGGCGACGACCGGCCCGTCAGTCTGCCGCTGGTCAATTACTACCCGACAGCCGGCGACGACCCCGACGTCATAAACCCTGCGCTGCGGCTCCGCTATTGCCAGGGACAAGCCTCCGTCACCCGGAAAATCTTCATCCCCCGATCGCTCGCGCTCGATCCAACCCTCACCGCCGGGAAGGGCAGCCATGCGCTTTATCGCGGTGCCGAGGTCTTGCCCGACCGCCCCTTGCCGGCCGCCTACCAACTCGCCCATCTGGCGCTCCGCTCGCCCCAGCACCAGGTTTTGCGGGTGATTCGCGCGGAGTTGCAACGACAAAGCCGCGGCCGCGCAGCCGCCGGGCTGGATGTACATTACCGGCTTGGCTACCAATTGCTCGCCGAGAGCCCCGAGCTATTCCTAGCCACCGTCTGCGGGTCGGCGAACACCTTGCTGCTGCAGCCCATCGACTATCGCGGGGGTCCTCTTAAGCACGCCACCGCCCAGGACTGGTCGCGCATTGCCCGGGCGTTACTGCCCTACCTCGACCAGCTCGCTGCGAGTCATGGCCGGTTGGCCGATGACGCCGGTTTCGATGTCGACGCCCCCGCAGGCACCGGCGCTGTCATCCGGGAACTCACGGTCGCCGACCTCGCGCCGTCCGCAGCGGCTGGTTCGACGGCGGCCTTCGCCGGCTTCTCCGCCTGTGAAGGCTGGGGCCCCCTCGAGGGCCCCGTGCCCGAGGCTTTTCTGCCGTCGTTTCACTGGGGTTATGCCCCGGCCACGGTACTCAAGATCGCCACGACTGCCTGCCTCACGGTGCGCCTGCTCGCCGAGGTCCTGACCTATTCGGAGAAACAGGTCGTCACGCTGGAGCTAAATGGCACCCCTGTGTTACAGCATGCCTTCGGCCGAACCAACCAGAAGGAGATCCTATCCGCCCCTCTGCTCCTGCGAATCGGGGACAACCAACTTGTCCTGAGCTACGCCGAGGGCCTGCGCACGGCCCACGATCCCCGTTCACTCGCGGTGATCTTCCTCTCCCTGCAAATCCTGCCTTCCTGATCGCATGCACGTCTCGTTCGTCATCCCACTCTACAATTGCCTGCCGCTCACGCAGGCGATGCTGGCCAGCCTGCGGAAGACGCTGCCGCCCGGGCTGGAGCATGAGATCATTCTCGTCGACGACGTCAGCTCCGACGGCACCCCGGCGTGGTTGCAGAGCCTGACCGCCCCATGCCGCGTGCTCCTGAATGAGAAGAACCTGGGCTTCGCGGGCACCTGCAATCGCGGCGCAGCGGCGGCGCAGGGCGAGTTTCTTTTCTTCCTCAACAACGACCTCGTCCTGCTCCCCGGCTGGCTTGAACCGATGCTGGCGCTGGCGGCGCGTCCGCGCGCGGCCCTCGTGGGCAATGTCCAGCTCAACGCCGCCACGGGAGCCGTGGATCACACCGGCATTTTTTTCAACCCCAAGGGCAAACCCGCACACGACACCTCGT